>NZ_JBFAXX010000021.1:0-125185 GCF_040680995.1 Kitasatospora sp. NPDC051914 | reverse complement strand
CGCCCCCCGGCCGGGCGGCCCCGCGGCCCCCCGCCGGGGCCCCCACCCGCCGGGGGCCCCCCGACCCCACGGCCCCGGCCCCCCACGGCGTTCACGGCTGCGCCCGGGGCGCGGCCGCCCGAGGACGTCAGGCCCGCAGCCAGTCCGCCGAGCGGCGCCGGCGGCCGAGGCCCACCGCGTCGAACTCGTCGAAGCTCCCGCCCTCGACGGCGGCCCCCAGTCGGCGCAGCGCCTGCGAGATGGGGCTGCCCTCGGCGGGCAGCGGTTCGCCCTCCTCCTTCCGGAGCGGGCCGAGCTCGATCCGGCCGTGCACCCAGACGGCGGCCCGCTGGGTCCCGCTGCCGCCGAAGTAGTCGGCCTCGGCATAGGCGATGGGCCCGGCCTGGGACCACGCCTCCAAGCGGCGGCCGAACCCTGCGGGGAAGCGCGTGAAGCCCGGCTCGACACGGTCGCCCGGGACGTCCAGGACGGCGTGCAGCCGCTCGGTCATCGGGATCAGCGCCAGCCCCTGCGCCAGTCGCGCCACCTGTGCGACCGGCACTTCGGCCGCCACCACGTCCAGCAGTTCGGCGGTGGCGAGCAGAGCGTTGAGTTCGTATGACATTCCGTCATTCTGCGCTGCTCGACACCACCGGGTCAGCCGAATATTCGAACTGACTATCCATCGGTCAGGATGGAGGGATGACGACTCCGTTCCGGCGGCCGACGGCCGACGAGCTGGCGGCCGCCCACGGCACGACGATTCCGGACGTGGCGGCGCCGGGCCTGCGGGTGCTGTTCTGCGGGATCAATCCGGGGCTGTGGTCCGGCGCGACGGGCCGGCACTTCGCCCGGCCGGGCAACCGCTTCTGGCCCGCGCTGCACCGCTCCGGGTTCACGCCGCGGCAGCTGCGGCCGGACGAGCAGCAGGAGCTGCTCGCGTACCGGCTCGGCATCACCAATGTGGTGGCCCGCACCACCGCGCGGGCCGACGAACTGACCGCGGCGGAGTACCGGGAGGGCGGCGCGGCCCTGGTCGGGCGGGTCACCGCGCTGCGGCCGCGGGTACTGGCGGTGCTCGGGATCGGCGCCTACCGGACGGCGTTCGGGCGCCCGAAGGCCACCGTCGGCCCGCAGTCCGAGGGCATCGGTGCGACCGGGGTGTGGGTGCTGCCCAACCCGAGCGGACTCAACGCGCACTACACCCCGGAGGCGATCGCCGCCGAGTTCCGCCGGCTGCGCGAGGCCGTCGAAGCGGCCGAGGCGGCGGAGGAGGCCGCGGGCGGGGGCGACGACGGCGCTCCGGGCTGAACGGGTGCCAGGCCGTCCGGCAGCGGCGCCGACCGGAGTTCGCGGATCAGCGCGCGGACGGCGGCCGTCCGCGCCAGCGCGGGCGTGGTCACGTATCCGACCAGTCGGCTCGGGGCGTCCGGGCCGAGGTCGGTGACGGCGAGCCCGGGCGGGGCGCCGAGCAGGCTGAGCCGGGGCACCACGGCCATGCCCATGCCCTGGGCGACCAGGGAGAGCATCACCGTGTCGTCCTCCACCCGGATCGTGGCGGGCGGCAGCCAGTCCTGCCGGCTCCACCAGCTCCTGGTGTAGGAGCCGCAGTTCTCGTCCCAGTCGACCAGCGGGAGCTCCCGGGGGCGGGCCCGGCCCGCCGGGTGGGCGAGGGCGTACGTCTCCTCGAAGAGCGGCACGACCAGCAGCCCGGGCGGGACGGCGGCGGCGGGGTCGACGGTGGCGAGCCCGAGGTCGGCACGGCCGTCCGCGACCTCGCCCGCGGTGCCGCGGCCCACCTCCCGGACGATCCGCACCTGCGGGGCGAGCCCCGGGTGCCGGGCGGTGAGCCGGGCCAGCACGGCGGGCAGCCAGTGGGCGGCGGCGCTCCGGAAGGCGGCCACCACCGGACGGCCGGCGAGTTCGCCGCCCGACGCCTCCCGGACCTCGGCCGGCATGGCCGCGAGCAGCCGGAGCACCTGCCGGGCGTGGGCGGCGGCCCGCTCGCCGGCCGGGGTGGGGCGCGCACCGTGCCGTCCTCGCTCGAAGAGCACCGCCCCGAGCTTGCCCTCCACGGTGCGGACGGCGTGCGAGACGGCGGACTGGGTGAGCCCGAGCGCCTCCCCGGCGGCGGTGAAGCTGCGTTCCCGGTCGACGGCGACGAGGATGCGCAGTTCGTGCGGGGCGAGGTCGGTGTCGCGGCGCGGTGCTCCGTCGGTCATCGGGCCACCCTACCGCCCTTCCATGAGCAGGATTCATGGAAGGGCGTCCTTCCATCGACGGCGGCCCCTGCCCGGCCCCGGCCCGGCTGCCTACGGTGATCCCGTCCCCGCCGAGAGCACCCGTCAGGAGCACCGCCGTGTCCCGCACCCCCACCGCCTACAGCGCCGTCCACCAGGTCGCCCGGCCGACCGGCATGCCGACCGCCGAGGACTTCGCCTTCGTCACCGGCACCCTGCCCGCCACCGGCGAGGGCGAGGCGCTGGTGGAGAACCTGCTGCTCTCCGTCGACCCGTACATGCGGGAGGAGATGGACGGCGGCTGGGAGCTGAACGCACCGCTGGAGGGCCGGTCGGTCGGCCGGGTGGTGGAGTCCCGCACGCCCGCGCTGGCCGTCGGCGACCTGGTGTTCCACCGCCACGGATGGCGCACGCACGCCCTGGTCACCGCGGACGAGGCCCGGGTGCTGCCCGACCTGGCGGGCGTCCCGCTCAGTGCCCACCTGGGGCTGCTCGGCGGCACCGGGCTGAGCGCGTACGTCGGCCTCACCCGGGTCGCCCGGCTGCAGCCCGGCGAGGACCTCTTCGTGTCCGCGGCCGCGGGCGGCGTGGGCAGTGCGGCCGGCCGGATCGCCCGGCTGCTCGGCGCCGGACGGCTGGTCGGCAGCGCGGGCTCCCCCGCCAAGGTCGCCCACCTCACCGAGCACCTCGGCTACGACGCGGCCTTCGACCACCACGACGGGCCGATCGGCGACCTGCTGCGCAAGGCCGCCCCGGACGGGATCGACGTGTACTTCGACAACGTCGGTGGCACCCACCTGGAGGGGGCCATCGAGGTGCTCCGCGACCACGGCCGGATCGCCTGGTGCGGCGCGGTGGCCCAGTACAACAGCACCGAACCGCCGGCCGCACCGCGCAACCTCTACGACGTCGTCGGCAAGGGCCTGCGGCTGGAGGGCTTCCTGGTGCGCAACCACCTCGCGGTGCGCGACGAGCTGTACGACTTCCTCGTCCCGCACCTGCGCTCGGGTCGGGTCCGCTCGGACGAGACCGTGGCCGAGGGCTTCGACCGGGTGGTCGCGGCCTTCCTCGGCATGCTGCAGGGTGCGAACACCGGCAAGACGCTGGTCCGGGTCTGAACCCGTCTCAGCCGCCCGCGACCGGCGCCGGCTCGCCGCCGGTGAGGCGCAGCAGCTCCTGGTAGGTCAGCGGGAAGACGGTGTGCGGGTGCCCGGCCGCCGCCCACAGCACCGGGTGCGCGGCGAGGGCGGTGTCGACCACCGTGCGCAGCGGTGCCGGGTGGCCGGCCGGGGCGACGCCGCCGATCGCCTGGCCGGTGGCGGTGCGCACCTGCTGTGCCGAGGCGCGGCCGATCGGGCCGGTGCCGAGGTGCTCCGCGAGGAAGGCGGTGTCCACCCGGTGCGACCCGCTGGTCATCACCAGCAGCGGTTCTCCGTCGCAGAAGAAGACCAGGCTGTTGGCAATCGCGCCGACCTCGCAGCCGAGTGCGGACGCGGCCTCGGCGGCCGTCCGCGCGGAGTCCGGCAGCACCCGGACGGCTCCGCCGATGCCCGCGGCTGCGAGGGCCGCGACGACCGGACGGCTGCGCTCGGGCAGGCCGGCCGGGTCCGCGGCCGGGGCGGACGGGTCGGTGGACGGGGTCGCGGTCATGGGGCTCCTCGGGCAGGGACGGCGGCCGATCCGGACGGGCCGCCAGCCTGACCCGCGGACGCAAGGGTTGTCCAACCGATTCGCGCGCCGTCGGACGTGCCCTTCCGCAGCCCGTACAGTCCCTACGCCCTACTGGGGCTCGCCGTGCTCGTGCGGCCGGTGCCGTTCGCGGCGGGCGCGGGCGAGGATGCGGAGGGGCGCCAGCAGGCCGTAGCCGATGTCGCGGCGCAGGGCGGCGGCGCCGGCCCTTTCCACGGCGGTGAGCTGGTGGGCCATCAGCTCGGTCATGGTGCGGCCGACGGCGCGCAGGCCGGGGTCGGCGTGGTCGACCACGTCCGCGGCGGCGTCGAGGGCGGTTCTGGCGCGGTGGCACTGGTCGGCGAGCAGGGCGCGGACGCCGGCGGTGTCCCTGGCCTGCGTCAGGTCGTCGGGGGTGACACCGTGTTCGGCGAGGCGTTCCCGGGGGATGCAGAGCCGTCCGGCGGCGAGGTCGCCGGCGAGGTCGGCGAGGAAGTCCACCCGCTGGGCGGCGTCGACGAACCGGCGCCAGGCCCGGGTCTGTTCCTCGTCGGGGCCGCCGCGGTACTGGAGGCCGGTGAAGACCATGATGCCGGGCAGTGCGTAGGCGTCGAGGTAGTCCTGGTAGTCCTGCTCCGTCCCGAAGCCGGTGAATCCGGCCTCGGCGGTGGCGGCGCCGGCGAGGAAGGCGTGCACCCAGTGCCCGGGGAGGGCGCG
This sequence comes from Kitasatospora sp. NPDC051914, assembly GCF_040680995.1. Classification (NCBI taxonomy): domain Bacteria; kingdom Bacillati; phylum Actinomycetota; class Actinomycetes; order Kitasatosporales; family Streptomycetaceae; genus Kitasatospora; species Kitasatospora sp. NPDC051914. Next base: position 120,581 of record NZ_JBFAXX010000021.1, on the reverse strand, counting down.
GGTCCGGACCGCGTGGGCGTAGGCGCGGAGCACCGGGTCCCCGCTGCGACCGGTGTCCAGCGCCTCGGCCGTGCGCTCGGCCAGCTCCTTGAGCCCGTCGGCGCGCTGCTGCGGCGTGCCGTTCTCGGCGATGTCGTCGACGAGGTTCATGAAGGCGAGGCCGCTGGCCAGGTACGGCACGAGGGGCGGTGCGGCGAGCAGCCGCAGTGCGAGGTACGGGGCCTGTTCGCGGCGCAGGACGCGGCGGGCGGCGGCGGTGTAGTCGGCCCGGAGCGGCTCCCCGGTGACGGCGGCGGCGGTCAGGGTGGTGCGCCAGGTGGGCACGGCTGCGGGGTCTCCTCCGGGCGGGTGTTCAGGACCCGGCCACCGTACCGAGCGGGCGGCCCGCCCCGTACCGGCAGGTGCCCCGGACCGGGATCACCAGCCGGCGAAGCGCTCGTCGGTGTTGACGACCTCGCGGCCGAGGGGGGCGAGCGAGATCGGGATCATCTTGAGGTTCGCCCAGCCGAAGGGGATGCCGATGATCGACAGGAACAGCGGGATGCTGGTCAGGAAGTGCGCGATCGCGAGCCACCAGCCGGCGAACACCAGCCAGATCACGTTGCCGATGCAGGAGGCGGGCCCGGCGTCGGGCTTGTCCACCGTGGTGCGGCCGAACGGCCAGAGGATGTAGCCGGCGATCCGGAACGAGGCGATGCCGAACGGGATCGTGATGATCAGGATGAAGCAGATGATCCCGGCCACCGCGTAGCCGATCGCCATCCAGATGCCGCAGAAGAGCAGCCACAGGACGTTGAGGATGAGTTCGATCACCTTCATGCCGTCCAGCGTCCCACGCGGTGCTCGGACCGGCCATCGAAACGGCGGACGGCCGCGACCGGCACCCGGGGGCACACGGGCAACCGGCTTTACCTTTTCATTACCATAGGGACGCCGCCCCTTCCGCGCCCCCGGTACCGCCTGCCCGGGGCGCGCCGACGAGAGGACAGACGACGTGCCCGTGCCGCGAGTCCGGACGACCAGCCTGCCCGGTGTGGGCATCCAGTACGACCTGACGACCCGAGAACAGCGCCACCTCTCCGTGATCGCCCACCGCGACGGCTCCCGCAGTCTGAACGTGTACCGCGCCGACGACCCCGACGCCTGCGCCCACGCCCTGCACCTGACCGCGGACGAGTCGACGGCCCTGGTGGACGCGCTGATGCCCGCTCACCACAGCCCGGGCCTGCTGCACACCACCGACCTCGGCCTGGTCGCCGAGCGCATCCCGATCGGCGGCACCTCGTACTGGAACGGCCGGGTGCTCGGCGACACCCGGATGCGCACCGCCACCGGCGTCTCCATCGTCGCCGTGCTGCGCCGCACCGGCGCGGTGCCCTCGCCCGGCCCGGACTTCCGACTGGCCGGCGGGGACACCCTGATCGTCATCGGCACCCGCGAGGGCGTGGACGCCGCCGCCGCGATCCTGGGACGGGAGTGATCGGGTGCACACCGCCACCGTCTTCATCGAGCTCGGCGCCGTCGTCCTGGTCCTGGGCCTGCTCGGCCGGATAGCCGGCCGGTACGGCTTCTCCCCCATCCCGCTCTACCTGCTCGGCGGCCTGGCCTTCGGCCACGGCGGCCTGCTGCCGCTCAGCTCCAGCGAGGAGTTCGTGGCCACCGGCGCCGAGATCGGCGTCGTCCTGCTGCTGCTCATGCTCGGCCTGGAGTACACCGCCGCGGACCTGGTGACCAACCTCAAGCAGCAGTACCCGGCCGGCGCGGTGGACTTCGTGCTCAACGCCCTGCCGGGCGCCGCCGCCGGCCTGCTGCTGGGCCGGGGCCCGGTGGCCGCCGTGGTGCTGGCCGGCGTCACCTGGATCTCCTCCTCCGGGGTGATCGCCAAGGTGCTCGGCGACCTCGGCCGGCTCGGCAACCGGGAGACCCCGGTCATCCTCAGCATCCTGGTGCTGGAGGACCTGTCGATGGCCGTCTACCTGCCGATCCTCACCGCGCTGCTGGCCGGAGCCGGCCTGGTCGCGGGCAGCATCACGCTGGCGATCGCGCTGGCCACCGCGGGCGCCGTGCTGTTCGTCGCGCTCCGCTACGGGCGGCTGATCTCGAAGTTCGTCTCGCACGACGACCCGGAGAAGCTGCTGCTGGTCGTCTTCGGGCTGACCCTGCTGGTCGCGGGCCTCGCGCAGCAGCTGCAGGTGTCGGCGGCGGTCGGCGCCTTCCTGGTCGGCATCGCCCTCTCCGGGGAGGCCGCCGAGGGCGCCCACACGCTGCTCAGCCCGCTGCGGGACCTCTTCGCGGCGGTGTTCTTCGTCTTCTTCGGTCTGAGCACCGATCCGACGTCCATCCCGCCGGTGCTGCTGCCCGCGCTCGCGCTGGCGGTCGTCACCGCCCTGACCAAGATCGCCACCGGGTACTGGGCGGCCCGGCGGGCCGGGATCGGCGTCCGCGGCCGGTGGCGGGCGGGCGGCGCCCTGGTCGCCCGCGGCGAGTTCTCCATCGTCATCGCCGGGCTGGCGGTGACCGCCGGCATCGAGCCGGACCTCGGCCCGCTGGCCACCGCCTACGTGCTGATCCTGGTCGTGGTCGGCCCGCTGGCCGCGCGCTGGACGCAGCCCGCGGCGGAACGCCTGGGCGCGCTGCGCTCCAGGCGCCGGGTGCCCGTCCGGCAGCGGCGCGGCGCCGAAGGGGCGACCCCGGCCGGGGCCGCCGAGCGGACCGCGGAGGACGGCGAACAGGCAGCCGCCGCCGCACAGTCCTGAGCCGGGCTCAGACCAGCTCAGGGCCGTCGGACTTCCGCTCGATCTCCGGCGGGCCCGCGGCGTGCGGCACACCGCCGGACGGCAGCTCGGGGCCCGGCCCCGCCCCGTCGAGAGGCGGCTCCCCGGGCTCGTCCAGGGGCTCGGCCCGCAGGGCCCGCAGGCGCTCCCTCAGCCGGTCGGAGGTGGCGCGCAGCCGCTGGGCCCGCTCGGCGCGGGTACCGGCCGGGTCGACCTCCACCACCGGTACGCCGTGGGCCTCGGCGGTGGCCACCAGGCTCTTCGCGGCGAGCGGGAGCGAGGCGAGCGCAGCGGCGGCGAACAGGCCGCCGCCGAGCTTCCGCGGCCTGCCCAGCAGACCGCGGTGGACGAGCTCGCAGGGCAGCAGCCGCTCCTCCCGCCCGGCCTCCTCGGCCGCCTCCACGGCGGCCAGGGCGAGGGTCAGCAGCCCCTCGGCCGCCTTGGTGACGACCCACTTGCGGCCGGGCAGCGGCGGCAGGAACTCCCGGATGCGGTCGACCTCCTTGTCGACGACCACGTCGGGCAGCAGGTCGAGCGTGGAGTGCAGCCGGAGTTCCTGCACCTTCGCCCAGTCGACGTCCTCGCCGTCGAAGCCGACCTTCTCCGGCCCGAAGGAGACCTGGCCGAAGCCGTCCAGCTGGTGCAGCAGCCACACCGCGGGCCCGGGGACGCGCGGGTGGCGGCCGATCAGGGCGGCGATCGACACCTCCCAGTCCTCGACGGCCGGCGCCTCGGGCGGCGGGAGGGCGGCGAGCGCCCGGCGCACCCATTCGCCCTCGCCGACCACGTTGCGTGCCTTGACCCGGCCCGTACGGGCGGCCGAACCGATCGCCTCCCCGGCCCGGCGGCCGATCCCCTGCGCGGTGTCGCGCACCCCCATGTCCCGCTCCCCCTCCGCCCGGTGATGTCGGGTGACATCCGGTCCAGTCTGCCCGAGCGGCCGCGTCAGCCGTCCCGTCCGGTGGACGCCGCCCGGTTGCTGTCCGCCGCACGGCCGAGCAGGACGGAACGCTCGCGCTCGTTGCGGGTCAGGCCGGCGGCGCGGGTGAACTCGGCGGCCGCCTCGGTGTGCCGGCCGAGCCGGGCGAGCAGGTCGCCGCGGACGGAGGGCAGCAGGTGGTAGCCCTGCAGGGCGGGCTCGGCCGCGAGGGTGTCGACCAGGTCGAGGCCGGTCTCCGGGCCGAAGGCCATGCCCAGGGCGACCGCCCGGTTGAGTTCGACCACCGGGGAGGGGCTGCGCGCGGCCAGCGCGGTGTACAGCGCCGCGATCCGGACCCAGTCGGTCTGCCCGGCGGTGCCGGCACGGGCGTGGCAGGCGGCGATGGCGGCCTGCAGCGCGTACGGGCCGGACGGGGTGCCGCGCTCGGCGGTGAGCGCCTCGGCGCGGCCGAGGGCGGCGAGGCCGCGGTGGATCAGCAGGCGGTCCCAGCGGCTGCGGTCCTGGTCGAGCAGCAGTACGGGTTCACCGTCCGGGCCGGTGCGGGCGCGGGTGCGGGAGGCCTGGATCTCCAGCAGGGCGATCAGGCCGTGCACCTCCGGCTCGTCCGGCATCAGCCCGGCGAGGACCCGGCCGAGCCGCATGGCCTCCTCGCAGAGCGCGGGGCGCATCCAGTCGTCCCCGGCGGTGGCGGCGTACCCCTCGTTGAAGACCAGGTAGACGACCTCCAGCACCGAGGCCAGCCGCGGCGCGAGCTCCTCGCCCTGCGGCACCTCGAACGGCACGTCGGCCCGGGCGAGGGTGCGCTTGGCCCGGACGATCCGCTGGGCGACGGTGGCCTCGGGCACCAGGAAGGCCCGGGCGATCTCGTCGGTGGACAGGCCGCCGAGCAGCCGCAGGGTGAGCGCCACCCTGGCCTCGGTGGAGAGCACCGGATGGCAGGCGGTGAAGACCAGCCGGAGCAGGTCGTCCTCGATCTCCTCGGCGAGGACGACCTGCTCCGGGTGCGGGCCCTGCGGCGGATCGGTCTCCAGCTGGTGGCCGACCAGGCGGAGCTTCTCGGCGAGGCTCGCCTCGCGGCGGATGCGGTCGACGGCGCGCCGCCGGGCGGTGACGGTGAGCCAGGCGCCCGGGTTGTCTGGCACCCCGGTCCCGGGCCACTGCTCCAGGGCGGCGACCAGGGCGTCCTGGGCGAGTTCCTCGGCGAGGCCGATGTCACGGACCAGCCGGGCCAGCCCGGCGATGATCCGGGCAGATTCGATCCGCCAGACCGCCTCGATCTCGCGGTGGGTGTCGCGTGCCGTCACAACACCCCATCACAGCAGTCCGGGGCCGCCCGCGGCCAGCGCGGCGCGGCCCCGGACGGACCGGGACGGGGTCAGCCGGTGATCGGCTTCTGGTGCTCGTCGCGCCAGGCCTGCTCCTTGGCGGCGTTCTCCGGGCTGAGGAGCTCGGGCGGGAAGTCGGAGGCCTCGAAGACCTTGCGGAGCTCCAGCACGGCGCCGTCCTCGAACGGGGCGCGGCCCGCCCACTCCAGGGCCTCCTCGCGGGAGCTGACGTCGAGCACCCAGTAGCCGGCGATGAGCTCCTTGCTCTCGGCGAACGGCCCGTCGGTGACGGTGGCCTTCCCGTCCTTGAAGGTGAGCCGGGCGCCGTTGGAGCTGGGGTGCAGGCCGTCGGCGGCGAGCATGATGCCGGCCTTGATCAGCTCCTCGTTGTACCGGCTCATCGCGTCCAGGGCTTCCTTGGTCGGCATCACGCCGGCCTCGGAGTCCTCGTTGGCCTTGACGATCAGCATGAAGCGCATGGTGCTGTCTCCCTCGGTGTCGGGCTCCGCACGGTGCGGACCGGGCGCCGGTCGTTTCCGGCTTCCGTCTGTGCGTCGATCGGCCTGCGCCCGGATCGACACGGCGGCCGGAGATTTTTCAGTGGCGTTCGCGGCGGGGTTCGACGGCGTTCTGCAGGCGGTCCCACTCGGCGATGTCGGGGTGGTGCAGGTCGAAGGCGGGGCTCTCCGAGCGGATCCGCGGCAGGGTGAGGAAGTTGTGCCGCGGCGGCGGGCAGGAGGTCGCCCACTCCAGCGAGCGGCCGTAGCCCCACGGGTCGTCCTCGGCGACCTTCTGCCCGTACTTCGCGGTCTTCCACACGTTGTAGAGGAACGGCAGGACGGACAGGCCGAGCAGGAAGGAGCCGACGGTGGAGACGCTGTTCAGCGTGGTGAAGCCGTCGGAGGCCAGGTAGTCGGCGTAGCGGCGGGGCATGCCCTCGGCACCGAGCCAGTGCTGGACGAGGAAGGTGGTGTGGAAGCCGACGAACAGCGTCCAGAAGCAGATCTTGCCGAGCTGCTCGTCGAGCATCTTCCCGGTCATCTTGGGCCACCAGAAGTGGAAGCCGGCGAACATCGCGAAGACGACGGTGCCGAAGACCACGTAGTGGAAGTGGGCGACGACGAAGTACGAGTCCGAGACGTGGAAGTCGACCGGCGGCGAGGCCAGCAGGACACCCGTCAGACCGCCGAAGAGGAAGGTGACCAGGAATCCGATGCTCCACAGCATCGGGGTCTCGAAGCTCAGCGAGCCGCGCCACATGGTGCCGATCCAGTTGAAGAACTTGACCCCGGTGGGCACCGCGATGAGCAGCGTCATGAACGAGAAGAAGGGCAGCAGCACCTGCCCGGAGACGAACATGTGGTGCGCCCAGACCGTGACCGAGAGCCCGGTGATGGCGATGGTGGCGGCGATCAGACCCGTGTAGCCGAAGATCGGTTTGCGGCTGAAGACCGGGAAGATCTCGGTGACGATGCCGAAGAACGGCAGGGCGATGATGTACACCTCGGGGTGGCCGAAGAACCAGAACAGGTGCTGCCAGAGGATCGGGCCGCCGTTGGCCGGGTCGAAGACGTGCGCGCCGAACTTGCGGTCGGCCTCCAGTGCGAACAGCGTGGCGGCCAGCACCGGGAACGCGAAGAGCACCAGGATGCTGGTGAAGAGGACGTTCCAGACGAAGATCGACATCCGGAAGACCGTCATGCCGGGCGCCCGCAGGCAGGCGATGGTGGTGATGAAGTTGACCGCACCGACGATGGTCCCGAAGCCGGAGAGCGCCAGGCCCATGATCCACATGTCGCCGCCGATGCCGGGCGAGCGGATCACGCCGGAGAGCGGCGTGTAGGCGAACCAGCCGAAGTCGGCGGCGCCGTCCGGGGTGAGGAAGCTGCCGATCACGATGATCGAGCCGAGCAGGTAGAGCCAGTAGGCCAGCGCGTTGAGCCGGGGGAAGGCGACGTCCGGCGAACCGATCTGCAGCGGCATGATCCAGTTGGCGAAGCCGGCGAACAGCGGGGTCGCGAACATCAGCAGCATGATCGTGCCGTGCATGGTGAACAGCTGGTTGTACTGCTCGTTCGAGACGATCTGGGTGCCCGGCTCGGCCAGCTCGGCCCGCATCACCAGGGCCATCACGCCGCCGAACAGGAAGAAGGCGAACGAGGTGGTCATGTAGAGCGTGCCGATCCTCTTGTGATCGGTGGTCGTCAGCCAGCCCACCAGGGCCCGTCCGAAACCGCCGCGGCGGGCGGCGCCGGAGCTTCGGCGGGGTTCGCGCGGCGGGGGCCGGTGCTCGGTGTCGGTCGGGAGAATCGTCACTGCACCACTCCTCCGCGTCTGACCCACCGGCCGTCCAACGGGTAACCGGCCCATCAGTACCAGGCCGCCCCGCAGTCACGCGGAGGCGCGCCGGGACGCGCGGCGGTGTCACCCGCCCTGCCGAACGGGGGACCTCAGGACACGGGAGATGCCTCAGGGGCGCGGGGGCACCTGGATCGACCGTCCCACCGTCACCTCCCGGCCATGCGCTCCAGGCGGGAGATGCGCTCGCGCATCGGGGGGTGGGTGGAGAAGAGCTTGGTGCCGAACTCGCCGGGGCGGAACGGGTTGGCGATCATCATGTGGCTGGCGGTCTCCAGCTGCGGCTCGGGGGGCAGCGGCAGGCGCTGGGTGCCGGCCTCCAGTTTGCGGAGGGCGCTGGCCAGGGCGAGCGGGTCGCCGGTGATGCGGGCGCCGTCGGCATCGGCCTGGTACTCGCGGGAGCGGCTCACCGCGAGCTGGATCAGCGCGGCGGCGATCGGCCCGAGGATGATGATGAACAGCATGCCGACCAGGCCGGGGCCCTCGTCGTCGTCGCTGCGGCCGATCGGGATCAGCCAGGCGAAGTTGACCAGGAACATCACCACGGAGGCCAGCGCGCCGGCGACCGAGGAGATCAGGATGTCCCGGTTGTAGACGTGGCTGAGCTCGTGGCCGAGGACGCCCCGCAGCTCCCGCTCGTCGAGCAGCTGCAGGATGCCGTCGGTGCAGCAGACCGCGGCGTTGCGCGGGTTGCGGCCGGTGGCGAAGGCGTTGGGTGCCGGGGTCGGCGAGATGTACAGCCGGGGCATCGGCTGGCGGGCCGAGGTGGAGAGCTCCCGGACGATCCGGTACAGCTGCGGGGCCTCGATCTCACTCACCGGGCGGGCCCGCATCGCCCGCAGGGCGAGCTTGTCGCTGTTCCAGTACGCGTAGGCGTTGGTGAGGATCGCGATCACCAGGGCGACCAGCAGGCCGGTGCGGCCGAAGAAGCTGCCGACCAGGAGGATCAGCGCCGACAGGCCGCCGAGAAGTACGGCCGTCCTCAACCCGTTGTGCTGGCGGTGCACGGCTGGCCCTCCGTGGTGGTGCGGTGGGGAGCCCGGTGGCGGCACCCTCGTGGAATCAACGGAAGGATGCCGGTCGTTCGTTCCCCGGCGCACGCCGGGCGGTCCGCCCGGGTGCACCTCGGAGGGTCAGAAGAGGCTGCCGCCGACCACCTGCAGGACCAGCTGCGGAGCCACCGAGAGCACCACCGCGCCGCAGCCGGTGAGGGCCAGGGCGGCCGCCAGCGGGCCGGGGGTGCGGGCCGCGCGGACCTCGGCCGCGTCGCCCGCGGGGGCGAACAGCCGGGCCGTCCACAGCAGGTAGTAGTAGAGGGCGATCACCACGTTGACCGCCATCACCACGGCCAGCCAGCCGAGCTTCGCGTCGACGGCGGCCTGGAAGACCACGACCTTGCCGAACAGGCCGATCACGCCGGGCGGCAGGCCGGCCAGGCAGAGCAGGAAGAAGGCCATCGCCAGGGCGCTCCAGCGGCCGCGGGCGAACAGGCCGCGGTGGTCGTCCAGCCGGGTGCCGGCGGTGCGGGCCACCGCGCCGACCACGCCGAAGGCGCCGAGGTTCACCACGCCGTAGATCAGCGCGTAGGCGACGGTGGCGCCCAGCGGCTGCGGCGTGCCCCGGTAGCCGGCGGCGGCCAGCGGGACGAGCAGGTAGCCGGCCTGGGCCACCGAGGACCAGGCGAGCATCCGCACCGCGCTGTGCTGGGTGTCGCCGCGCTGCCGCAGGGCGGCGACGTTGCCGGCCGTCATGGTGAGCGCGGCCAGCACCGCGAGCACCAGGCCCCAGGTGTGCCCGTACGGGTGGAAGGCGATGGAGGTGACCAGGGCGAGGCCGGCCAGGCCGGCCGCCTTGCCGACCACCGAGAGGTAGCCGGCGACCGGGATCGGTGCGCTGGTGTAGGTGTCGGGCAGCCAGAAGTGGAACGGCACCGCCGCGACCTTGAAGGCGAAGCCGACCATGGTGAGCACGGCGCCCGCCTCGGCCAGCGGCTTCAGCTGCCCCGGCACGCGGGCCAGCCCCTCGGCGATCGGCACGAGGTGGATCGAGCCGGTCGCGGCGTACACGAAGCCGACGCCGAGCAGCATGACGGCGGTGGCGGTGACCGAGGAGAGGAAGAACTTCAGCGCGCCCTCGGCGCCCCGGCCGTCGCGGCGCAGCGCGACCAGCGCGAAGGCCGGCAGCGAGGCGACCTCCAGCGCGATGATCAGGGTCGCCAGGTCGCGCGAGGCGGGCAGCAGGGCGGCGCCGGCGGCGCTGCTCAGCAGCAGGAACCAGTACTCGCCGCCGGGCAGCTCCTCCTCGTCGACGGTGTGCAGCGACAGCAGGACGGCGATCAGTGCGCCGCCGAGCGCGAGCAGCTGGAAGGCCAGCGCGAAGTTGTCGGCGGTGTAGCTGCACGCCCCGCCCGCAGCCTTCAGGCAGAAGGTCGAGCGGGCGTCGCCGCGCACCAGCGGCAGCAGCGAGGCCAGCGCGAGCACCAGGCCCGCGGCCGAGGCCCAGCCCAGGACGCGCTTCCGGCCGGCCGGCAGGAAGAGGTCCGCGACCAGCACGGCGAGTGCGGCGAGCGCCGCGACCAGCGGCGGCGCGACGGCCACCCAGTCGACGGACTGGATGAGGCCGCCGGGGTCGGCGACGGCGATTGGGTTCATGGCGGGCTGCCCCAGGGGAGGAGATCCGAGCGGGGTGCTGATCACGGCTCAGCCACCCCCGAGCAGGTGCTTGACGGCCGGGTCGGACAGGCTGAGCAGCAGGGCGGGCCAGACGCCGGCGACCAGGGTGAGTGCGGCCAGCGGCGTCCAGCTGGCGGCCTCGTACGCCTTGATGTCGGGCAGGTCGGCGACGAGGGCGGGCTGCTTCGGGTCGCCCATGCAGACCCGGCGGACGACGGCCAGCAGGTAGCCGGCGGTCAGCAGGGTGCCGATGCCGGCCAGCACCATGTACGTCACGAAGGCGGGTCGGGAGAGGCCGGCGGCCGGCTCGAAGGCGCCGAACATGGCGAGCAGCTCGCCCCAGAAGCCGGCCAGGCCGGGCAGGCCGAGGCTGGCGACGGCGGCGAAGGCGAGCAGGGCGCCGATCCGCGGGGCCCGGCCGTACAGGGCGGCGCCGGTGGCGCCGGCCAGGGTGTCCAGGTCGGAGGTGCCGTAGCGGTCCTTGATCGCGCCGACGAGGAAGAACAGCAGGCCGGTGATCAGGCCGTGGGCGATGTTGCCGTACAGCGCGCCGTTCACCCCGGCCGGGGTGAGGGTGGCGATGCCGAGCAGCACGAAGCCCATGTGGCCGACCGAGGAGTAGGCGATCAGGCGCTTGAGGTCGCCCTTGGCGCCCTGCCTGGCCAGTGCGAGGCAGGCCAGCGAGCCGTAGACGATGCCGACCGCGGCGAACGCGCCGAGGTAGGGCGCGAAGGTCTCGGCACCCTCGGGGACGATCGGCAGCAGCACCCGGACGAGGCCGTAGGTGCCCATCTTCAGCAGGACGCCGGCGAGCAGCACCGAGCCGACGGTGGGCGCCGCGGTGTGCGCGTCCGGCAGCCAGCTGTGCAGCGGCCAGGCCGGCGCCTTCACGGCGAGGCCGACCAGGATCGCCAGGCCCGCGACCAGCTGGGTGGTGTGGGTCAGGCCCTCGCCGTGGGCGGCGGCGAGCCGGGTCATGTCGAAGGTGCCGGCCTTGAAGCCGATCAGCAGGAAGCCGAGCAGCATCACGGCAGAGCCGAGCAGCGTGTAGAGGATGAACCGGTTGGCGGCCGGCACCTTCGCGCCGCTGCCCCAGCGGGCGATCAGGAAGTACATCGGGATCAGCACGATCTCGAACGCCACGAAGAACAGCACCAGGTCGAGCACCGCGAAGGTCGCCAGCATGCCGACCTCCAGCAGGAGCAGCAGGCCGGTGAAGGACTGCGCGGAGGGCACGCCCCCGCCGGCGGGGAGCCGGCGGGTGGAGTACAGCGCGCAGAGGAAGGTGAGCAGGGCGGTGAGGACGAGCAGCGGCAGCGAGATGCCGTCGACGCCGAGGTGCAGCCGGACGTCGATCGCCGGGATCCAGCGGACGTCGGTGACGGCCTGCATCACGCCGGGGCGGTCCTGGTCGAAGCCGATCGCGAGGGCGACGGCGAGCACCAGGGTGGCGCCGGTGACGCCGGTGCCGAGCCACAGGGCGCGGCGGTCGGCGGCGGCGCGGTCGGCCCCGAACGGGACGAGGGTGGCGGCGGCGCCGGCCAGCGGCAGCAGCAGGAGGGCGATGAGGACTGCGTTCACCGGGTGCTCCAGGTTCGTGCTGCGGCGGGACGGGGCGGGCGTGTACGGGTCATGATCCGACCGCCACCAGGACGGCGAGCAGGACGGCCCCGGCGAGCAGGGCGTTCAGGTAGGCCTGTGCGTTGCCGTTCTGGGCGCGGCGCACCAGCCACCCGAGGGCGTTGGCGCCGGTGCCGGCCCCGCGCACGTACGTCTCCACCACCTCGCGGTCGAGGAAGTTCACCAGCCGGGCGGCGGCCGCGGTCGGGCGGACGAACAGGGCGCTGTACAGCCGGTCCACGCCGAAGCCGTGCTGGGCGAAGCGGTACACCGGGCCGAGCAGCAGGCGGCCGGGGTCGGCCGGCGCGCCCTCTGCGGCGGGGCGGGCGGCCTGCCGGGCGCCGGCGGTCCGCCAGGCGGCGTAGGCGATCAGGATGCCGGCCAGGGCGAGGCCGGTGCCGAGCACCGAGGTGGTGACGGTGGGCCGCAGCGAGCCGCCGTCGAGCAGCGAGGGCAGCCAGTCGTCGCGCAGCCCGAGCAGGCCGAAGCCCATGGCCGGGACGGCGAGCACCCACAGCGGCCAGCGCATCGCGGCGGGCTCGGCGGTGGCCGGGTCGGCCTCGTCGATCTCGGGCGAGTACGGGGCGCCGGCGGCGGGTGCGGCGGCGGCCTCCGCCGCGGCGGGTTCCCCGGCGGCGCGGCCGTGGAAGGCGACCAGCCACATCCGGGTCGAGTAGGCGGCGGTGAGCAGGGCGGTCAGGCAGGCCGTGACCAGGACGATCCAGCCGGCCGCCTCGGGCACCGCGGAGGCCGGGCCGACGCCGCGGGTGAGCGCCTCGCCGTGGGCGGCGTGCTCGGCGGCGGTGAACACCGATTCCTTGGAGAAGAAGCCGGTGAACGGCGGCAGGCCCATCAGGGCGACCAGGCCGATGCCCATCGCCCAGTAGGCGTCGGGGACGCGCTTGCGCAGCCCCGGCATCCGGGACATCGCCGAGATGGAGTTGGTGTGCGCGGCGTGGATGACCACACCGGCGGTGAGGAACAGCAGCGCCTTGAAGACGCCGTGGCCGACCAGGTAGAAGACGGCGGAGTCGCGGTCGCCGGAGGCGAGGGCGCCGGCCATGTAGCCGAGCTGGCCGACGGTCGAGTAGGCGAGCACCCGCTTGAGGTCGTCCTGGGCGAGGGCGCAGAGCGCAGAGCCGACCATGGTGACGGCGGCCATCACGGCCAGTACCACCAGAGCGGCGGCGGAGAGCAGGAAGACCGGCATCAGCCGGGCGACCAGGTAGATGCCGGCCGCGACCATGGTCGCGGCGTGGATCAGGGCGGAGACCGGGGTGGGACCGGCCATCGCGTCGGGGAGCCAGGTGTGCAGCGGGAACTGCGCGCTCTTGCCGGCCACGCCGCCGAGCAGCAGCAGCGCGATCAGCGTGGGGTGGCCGAGCCGTCCCTCGGTCGCGGCGGCCAGCACGTCGGTGACCCGGAAGCTGCCGGCGTCCGCGCCGAGCGCGAAGATGCCGAACACGAACGGCACGTCGCCGAGCTTGGTGACCAGGAAGGCCTTGAGCGAGGCGGAGCGGGCGTCCTCGGTCTCCCAGTGGTGGCCGATCAGGAAGTACGAGCAGATGCCCATGATCTCCCAGCCGACCAGCAGCACGATCAGGTCGCCGGAGTACACGACCAGGAACATCGCCGCGGTGAACAGCGAGACCAGCGCCGCGTACGAGGGGTAGCGGGGGTCGTCCTTGAGGTAGGCGGTGGAGTAGATCTGCACCAGGGTGGCGACCAGGCCGACCAGCAGCGAGATCAGGACGGAGAAGCCGTCCAGGTGGAGCGCGAGCGAGATGTCGGGGCCACCGGTCGGGGTGAGCCGGGTGGCGGCGTCCAGGCTCTGCCCGGTGCCGAGCTGCACGGCGACGACCACGGCGAGCACCGCGGAGACGGCGACCGGCAGGACGGCCAGCGGCCGGGCGAGGCCGGGGAACCTCTTGCCGGTGGCGAGGCCGGCGGCCGCGCCGAGTGCGGGCAGGGCGGGGACGAGGATCGGCAGGGCGAGGTTCATGCGGCCTGGCCCTCCGGCTCGGCGGCGGCAGCGTCGGGGGCTGCCTCGGACGGGTCGCCGAGCACGGTGAGCCGGTCGACGTCGGCGGTGCGGCGGGTGCGGAAGACCAGCAGCACGATGGCGAGGCCGAGACCGATCTCGGCGGCGGCCACCGTGATGGTGAAGAGGGTGAGCGCCTGCCCGGCGTGCACGGCGTCGCGCAGCCAGGCGTCGAAGGCGACGAGGTTGAGGTTGACGGCGTTGAGCATCAGCTCGACGGACATCAGCACCAGGACGACGTTGCGCCGGGCGAGCACGCCGTAGACGCCGACGCTGAACAGCAGCGCGGCGAGGACGGCGGGGTAGACGAGGTGCATCGGCGTCAGCGCTCCTGCGCGGGGGCGGTCGGGGCGGTGGACGGGGCGGGCGCCGCGGGGGCGCCGGGCCGGCCGACGGGCTTGCCGGCGCGCAGCTTGCCGGCGCGCGGCCGGGGCAGCGTGCCGGAGGTGCTGCGGGAGAGCACGATCGCGCCGACCAGGGCGGCCAGCAGCAGCACCGACAGCGCCTCGAAGGGCAGCACCCAGTGGCGGAAGAGGTACTCGCCGGTGGCGCGGGTGGAGCCGCCGCCGGCCGTGAGGTCGATCCAGCTGGTGCGGAAGGCGTCCGCGACCAGGGTGACCAGGGTGCCGGCCGCGGCCAGCGCCACCAGCAGGGCGGCCCAGCGGTTGCCGGAGTCGGCGTCCGGCGAGCGGCCGATCGGCGCCCGGGTGAGCATCAGTCCGAAGAGCACCAGGACGACCACCGAGCCGAGGTAGATCAGCACCTGCACCCAGGCGATGAACTCCGCGGTGAGCAGCAGGAACTCCACGGCGAGCCCGCCGAGCGCGACGACCAGCCACAGCGCGGCGTGCACCAGCTGCTTGGTGGTCACCGAGACCACGGCGGAGCCGAGCACGGCCAGGCCGACGAGCAGGAAGACCACCTCGGCCCCGGTCGGGGAGAGGAAGGAGCGGGAGGCCGGCTCCAGCGAGCCGGCGGCGGCGAGCAGGGTGCTCATGCGTCCTCGCCCTCCTGCGCGGCCGCGGCGGCCAGCTTCTCGGCCGCCTTGCGGGCGGTGGCGATCTCCTTGGGCTCCTCGGCGGCGGGGTCGAGGGCGGGCGGTGCGGGCACCGTCCACATCCACTCGCGCAGCCGCTCCCGCTCGTGGGTGAGGTCGAGGATGTCGGTCTCCGCGTACTCGAACTCCGGGGACCAGAACAACGCGTCGAAGGGGCAGACCTCGATGCAGATGCCGCAGTACATGCAGAGCGAGAAGTCGATCGCGAAGCGGTCCAGCACGTTGCGGGTGCGGGCGCGGGCGTTCGGGTCGGCCGCGGGCAGCGTCTCCTTGTGGGAGTCGATGTAGATGCACCAGTCCGGGCACTCGCGGGCGCAGAGCATGCAGACCGTGCAGTTCTCCTCCAGCAGCGCGATGACGCCGCGGGAGCGCGGCGGCAGCACGGGCTGCACCTCGGGGTACTGCGCGGTGACGGACTTCCGCGTCATGGTCCGCAGGGTGACGGCGAGGCCCTTGGCCAGGCCGGTGCCGGGGATGTTCAGAGCCATCAGGAGATCGCCACCTTGACGATGCCGGTGAGGGCCAGCTGGACGAGCGCGAGCGGGATGAGCACCGTCCACGCGAAGCGCATCAGCTGGTCCTCGCGAAGCCGCGGGTAGGTGACCCGGAGCCAGATCACCACGAAGGCCAGCGCGAACGTCTTGAGCAGCGTCCACAGCCAGCCGAGCGAGTCTTCGAACGGGCCGTGCCAGCCGCCGAGGAACAGCACCGTGGTCAGGCCGGCGACCACGACGATGCCCGCGTACTCGGACAGCAGGAACAGCGCGAAGCGCAGGCCGGTGTACTCGGTGTACGCGCCGAAGATGATCTCCGAGTCGGCCACCGGCATGTCGAACGGGGGCCGCTGGAGCTCGGCGAGGCCCGCCGTGAAGAAGACGAAGGCGCCGATCGCCTGCCACGGGATCCACCACCAGTGGAAGGCGTCCACGATCCCGGGCAGCGCCACCGTGCCCGCGGCCATCGCCACCGAGGCGGCGGCCAGCAGCATCGGCAGCTCGTACGACATCAGCTGGGCCGCCGTGCGCAGGCCGCCCAGCAGCGAGAACTTGTTGGCCGACGCCCAGCCCGCCATCAGCGAGCCGAGCACGCCGATGCCCATCACGGCCAGCACGAAGAAGATGCCGGCGTCGATCGCCTGGCCGACGAAGCCGTCCGGGCCGATCGGGATCGCCAGCAGCACCAGCAGGTAGGGCAGCAGCGAGACGGCGGGCGCCAGCTGGAAGACCCGCCGGTCGGCACCGGCCGGGACGACGTCCTCCTTCTGCGCGAACTTGACGCCGTCGGCCACGAGCTGGGCCCAGCCGTGGAAACCGCCCGCGTACATCGGGCCGAGGCGGCCCTGCATGTGCGCCATCACCTTGTGCTCGGTCTGGCCGATCACCAGCGGCAGCACCAGGAAGACGACCAGGGTGGCGACGCAGCGCAGCAGCGTGTCGATCAGGTTCACGCGCCGTCTCCGTCCTGGGCGGGGGTCTGCGGGGTCTCGGGGGCCTGCGGGGCTTCGGGCCCGGTCTGCTCGGGCTTCGCGGGCTCGGGCTGCTCGGCCTCTGCGGGCTCGGGCTTCGCGGGCCCGGGCTTCGCCGGCTCCGCGGGGGCCCCGGGCTTCGCCGTGGCCTCGTCGTGGGCCGGGACGGGCGCGTGCCAGGGCGCGTCCGAGGACTGCGTCCGGGCGGTACGGCGCGGCCGCTCCTCGGCGGGTGCGGCGGGTGCGGTCGGCGCGTCCGGCGCGGTCGGCGCCCCGGGCTCGGCCGGGGCGCCGGCCTGGCTGACCGAGCCCTCGCTGATCGAGCGGGTCCGCCGCGGCCGGTCGGCGCGCACGGGGGCGCCCTCGGCACCGGCGGCGGCCGCACGGGGGCCCGCGCCGGCGGCCGCCGCACGCGGGCCGGCACCGGCCGCGCGCGGGGTGCGGGCGGCGCGGGCCGGGCGCTCGGCGACCGGCGGCAGGGTGCCCTTGAGCGGGCCCCACTCGTTGGGGTCGGGCACGCCGGCGGGCTGCATCTTGCGGCGGGCCGGGCCCTCGCCGTGGTCGGACTCGCCGGGCTCCTTGGCGCCGGGCCAGGCCTTGGCGACGCGGGCGGCGAGCACGAAGTCCTTGCGCAGCGGGTGGCCCTCGAAGCCGTCCGGCAGCAGCAGGGTGACCAGGTGCGGGTGGTCGGCGAAGTCGATGCCGAACATCTCGTGGGTCTCCCGCTCGTGCCAGGCCGCGCCGGCGTAGACGCCGACGGCGGTGGGCAGGGCGGCCTTCTCGCGCGGCACCCGGGTGCGCACCAGCAGGTGGCGGACGGCGCCGGGGTGGGCGACGTCGGCGAGGTGGGCGGAGACGGAGAAGCCCTCGGCGAGCTCGTCGACGGCGCTCAGCCAGTCGAAGTAGCTGAGTCCGAGGCCGTCTCGGGCAGCGGTGAGCGCCTCGATCCAGTGCTCGGCGGGGACGTCGACCGTCAGCAGGCCGTACGCCTCGGCGGCGGTGGCCCAGGAGCCGATCGCGGCGGCCGTCCGCTCGGCCGGGGTCGGCTCGGCGGCGGGTGCGTCGGCGGCCGGCGTCGGCCCGGCGCCCGGCGTCTCGGCGGCAGGGGTGGGCTCGGCGCCCGGCACCGGCTCGGCACCCGGCTGGTCGGGAGTGCTCACTTCGCGCCCTCCGGTCCGGCGACCAGCCCGCGGCGGAGCGCGGAGGCGGGCGCGGTGTAGCGCTGCGGCAACGACTCGGCGGCGATCTTCTCCTGGAGCTTGAGGATGCCCTGGAGCAGCGCCTCGGGCCGCGGCGGGCAGCCCGGCACGTAGACGTCGACCGGGATGATCTGGTCCACGCCCTTGGTGACGGAGTAGGAGTCCCAGTACGGCCCGCCGGAGTTGGAGCAGGCGCCGAAGGAGATGACGTACTTGGGCTCCGGCATCTGCTCGTACAGGCGCTTGACGGCCGGGGCCATCTTGTCGGTGACGGTGCCCGAGACGATCATCAGGTCGGCCTGGCGCGGGCCGGGCGCGAACGGGATGACTCCCATCCGGATGAAGTCGTGCTTGGCCATCGACGCGGCGATGAACTCGATCGCGCAGCAGGCGAGGCCGAAGTTGAAGCACCAGAGGCTGTAGCGGCGGCCCCAGTTGAGGACCACCTTGACCGGGTCCGGCGCGAGCCGGGCCAGCGGGCCGAGCCGGCGCGGTTCGACGGCGCCGGGCCTGGCCGGGTCGGGGATGCCGAGCGGAACGGGGCCGTTGCCGCCGTGCCCGTGGGCGTGGGTCACGTCCATTCCAGAACGCCCTTCTTCCAGGCGTAGAGCAGTCCGACCGCGAGGAAGCCGATGAAGACGAACATCTCCACCAGCGTCGCCGCCCCGTACCCCGCGGCGGCGAAGACCGTCGCCCAGGGGAAGAGGTAGATCGCGTCGACCGCGAAGATCACGTAGAGGAACGCATAGACGTAGTAGCGGATGTGGGTGTGCGCCCACCCCTCGCCGACCGGGTCCACTCCGCACTCGTACGCCAGCAGCTTCTCCGGCGAGTACACCACCGGGCGCAGCAGGCGGTTGGCGGTGAACGACACCGCGACGAACAGCACGCCGACGACGGCCAGCAGCCCCACCGCCGCGTACGCGTCGAAGTAGCCACTGCCCGTGGCAGTGCCGGCAGCAGCCAGCTGCCCCTCCATGCGTTCGCCTCCACATCGGCCGGGCCCGCCGTCCGCGGCGGGTTCCGGTCTCTTTACGCGCCCATAACCATTGCTCAGGCGTGAGTCTAAGTGCACCGCTCGTCTACTCCTGAACCTGCCCGGTCCGCAAGACGCATGCTGGACACCGGCCCGTGGGACGCGCCCTCGGGCCCGGTGCCGCGGGGTGGGGATAACCCCCGTCCGGGGAGGGCGCCCAGCCCCATGGCGCGGCGGTGCCCGGGACCGCGATGCTGGTGCCCGCAGCGGCACTCCGGGCCCGCTGACCGGTGAGACGGCGGAGTCCGTCGAAAGGGCGGGTGTGCGCAGTGGAGGAGCGGGTCGAGGACGGGGCCGGGGTGTCCCGCCCCTCCCCGTACGGGCGGCAGCTGTGGCTGCAGGTGCAGCACCTGCTGGTGAACCTGCCGCTGGGGATCGCCGGGTTCGTCTTCACGGTGGTGATGCTCAGCGTCGGCCTCGGCCTGGCGGTGACGGTGGTGGGGCTGCCGCTGCTGGCCTGCGGTCTGGCGGGCAGCCGCTGGCTGGGTTCGCTGGCCCGGCGGCGGGCCCGTGCCGCGCTGGGCTCGGAGGTGCCGGAGGCCGGCCCGCTGGTGGTCACCCGGCCGGGGATGTCGGGCTGGGTGATCGCCTGCCTGACGGACGGGCTGAGCTGGCGCTCGGTGCTGTACGGCATCCTGCTGCTGCCCTGGGGAATCCTCGGTTTCGCGCTGGCGCTGGTGCTGGTGCTGGTGGGCTGGCCGGTGCTGCCGTGGGCGGTGCGCGGCCTGGCGGCGGTGGACCGGATGCTGGTGGGCAGCCTGCTCTGCCCGGCCGCGCTGACCGAGCGGGTGCGGGAGCTGGAGGACGACCGCGGTGCGGTGGTCGACACCGCCGCGGCCGACCTGCGCCGGATCGAGCGGGACCTGCACGACGGCGCCCAGGCCCGGCTGGTGGCGCTGGCGATGGACCTGGGCATGGCCAAGGAGCGGCTGTACGAGACCACCACGCCCGAGGACGTGGCCGCGGCCGCGCGGATGGTGGACGCGGCGCACGGCGAGGTGAAGATCGCCCTGCAGGAGCTGCGCGACCTGGCCCGCGGCATCCACCCCGCGGTGCTGACCGACCGCGGGCTGGACGCGGCGCTCTCCGCGGTGGCGGCGCGCTGCACGGTGCCCGGCGGGGTGAAGGTGAACGTCGACCTGAAGGACGGGGAGCGGCCGGACGCCGCGGTGGAGGGGATCGCCTACTTCACGGTGAGCGAGCTGCTGGTGAACATCTCCAAGCACGCCGGGGCCCGGGCCGCGGCGGTGGACGTCTGGCGGTCCGACGACCGGCTGATGCTGCTGGTGCGGGACGACGGCCGGGGCGGGGCCGATCCGGCCCGGGGCAGCGGGCTGGCCGGTCTGGCCGAGCGGGTCGGCGCGGTGGACGGGGTGTTCCTGGTGGAGAGCCCGGAGGGCGGTCCGACCGCGGTCACCGTGGAGCTGCCGTGGCGCACCCGCGCGGGGCGGGCCTGACCGTCGGGTGCGTTGGAGGGCCCGGCGGCCGCCTCCCTTGCGCGGTACG
Source organism: Kitasatospora sp. NPDC051914 (assembly GCF_040680995.1). Lineage (NCBI taxonomy): Bacteria > Bacillati > Actinomycetota > Actinomycetes > Kitasatosporales > Streptomycetaceae > Kitasatospora > Kitasatospora sp. NPDC051914. Next base: position 100,588 of record NZ_JBFAXX010000021.1, on the reverse strand, counting down.
GCCGCCGGGCCCGGCCCGGATGGGCGGGTGTCAGCCGCCGGGCGGCACCCGGAGCCTCGGCCCGGTGGGTCGCGGGCCGGCCGGGGACGGTCGGGTGGGTTCCTTCTTGGGGCGCACCGGGGTCTCCTCCCGAGGCTGTGCGCGGGCACGGCGATCAAGCTGGCTTTGTCAGCATTTCAGCTGTATGTCCGGTTCGCCGCCGCGGCGCGCCCGAAGAACGGGCCCCGCCCGCGATTCACGCCTCCAGCAGGGCGAACAGCTCCTCCCAGCGGTCGAGCACGCGGTCCGGCGAGAAGCGCACGATCGCCTCGCGGGCCCGCTCCCCCATCGCGTCCCTCAGCTCCCGGTCGTCCATCAGCCGACCGAGCTGGCGGGCCAGCGCGGAGGTGTTGCCGACCGGGGCGAGCAGGCCGTCCTCGCCGTCCCGGACGATCTCGTGCACGCCGGGGGCGCAGTCGAAGGCCACGCACGGCACGCCGCAGGCCATCGCCTCCATCAGCGAGATCGGGAAGCCCTCGCCGCGCGAGGAGAGCACGAAGATCCCGGCGCCGGCGAGTGCCCCGGGCACGTCGTCCGTCCGGCCGCAGAACTCGACCGATCCGTCCAGGCCGAGGTCGGTGCACTGCGTGCGCAGCGTCTCCTCCTCCTCGCCGAGGCCGTAGATCTTCAGCTGCCAGCCGGGCCGGCCGCGGACCGCCTCGGCCCAGGTCTCCAGCAGCAGGTCGACGCCCTTCTCCTGGGCGAGCCGGCCGATCGAGACGACGGTGCGGTCGGCCGGGGCGACCGTCTCCGGCACCGGGAAGGGCAGCGGGTTGGGGATGCCGCAGGTGGAGTTCATGCCCTGGCGGATCCAGGCGTCCGCGTCCTCGTCGGTGAGCACCACCAGGCGGTCCACGTCCGCGTAGTACCGCTGCACCCGGGCGAACCGGGAGGAGGCCCGGCAGGTCTCGAAGGACTCGTGGCTCATGCCGATGACCTGAAGGCCCTTCAGGTCGGCGAGCGCCACCCACTCCATCGCCCACACCTGGGTGACGATCACCACGGCGCCCGGCCGGGCGGCGCGGAACATCGCGCTCATCCGCTCGGCGGCGCCGCGCATCCCGGCCTCGCGGGCGGCGTTCCGCCGCCTGGCCGCGACGTCCAGCTGCTGCCACGGGTACTTCGGCGTCCAGGCGGCCGGCGGCTGGGCGTCGTAGAGGGTGGTCATCCCGTACGGGAGGCCGTCGCCGAAGTCCTTGTGCAGCACCGCCGGGGTGATGCCGATCAGCTCCACCCGGTGGCCGCGGCCGGTGAGCAGCTCGGCCATCCGGTGCGACCAGCTGGAGACGCCGCCCAGTTCGTCGACGCTGTTGCTGACGATGAAGATGTCGCGATTCACCGGACGGTCTCCCGCTCGTGCTGGTCCTGCTGGTCCTGTCCGCCCTGTCCGGGCCCGCCCTGCGCCTGCTCACCCCGCGCCTGCCGGCCCGGCCCGCCGCCCGGCTCCGGGCCGAACATCAGGTCGGCGATCCGGGCCGCGGCGTCGCCCCGGTCGTACTCGCCGTACGCCGCCGCGAACTCCCGCCGGCGGTCCGCGTACTCCTTGCCGGTGGCCTCCAGCTCCTCCAGCGCGGCGAACAGCTCGCCGGCGTCCCGGAGCACCGGGCCCGGTGCCTCGCTCAGCAGGTCGAAGTAGGTGCCGCGGACGTCCTCGGCGTACTCCTCCCAGTCGTAGGCGAAGAACAGCATCGGCCGGTCGAGCAGCGCGTAGTCGAACATCAGGGAGGAGTAGTCGGTGACCAGCGCGTCCGACAGCCGGTAGAGCGGGGTGACGTCCTGGACGTCGGAGACGTCCACCACCCGGCCGCGGACGGACGGCGGCAGCACCACCCGGTTCAGGTAGTGGCAGCGCACCAGCAGGGTCAGCCGGTCGCCGAAGCGGTCGGCGAACTCCTCCACGTCGAAGGGCAGCTCGAAGGCGCGCACCTTGCCGCGGGCGTCCGCCCGGAAGGTCGGCGCGTACAGCACCACCGGCTTCGACAGGTCGATGCCGAGCTCGCCGGCCAGCTGCCGGTCCTTCGCCGCGTCCTCGCGCAGCAGCACGTCGTTGCGCGGGTAGCCGGTGCGCAGCAGCCGCTCCTCGCCGATCCGGTACGCGGGCGCCAGGGTGCGCACGTCGTGCTCGGAGCGGACGACGAAGTGGTCGAAGCGGTCCAGCCCGGCGAGGTACTCGGCCTGCTGGGCCGGGGTCTGCCGCTTCAGCGAGGCCAGGTCGAAGCCCATCTTCTTGAGCGCCGAGCCGTGCCAGGTCTGGATGTACGTGGTCTCGGGCCGCTTGCGCAGCCGGTACGGGTACCCCTGGTTGTCCACCCAGAACTCGGCCTGGGCCAGTGCCCGCAGGTACTGCCAGGACCAGCGCCGCACCAGCGTCGCGCCGGACGGGAACCCCTCGGTGGACTTGGCGTACGACCAGACCGGCTTCATCGGCGCACCGCGGCGCACCAGCTCCTCGTAGACCGCGCGGGGGCTGTCGCTGAACTGCAGGCCCTGCTGGCTCTCGAAGACGACCTGGCCCTTGACCACGGGCAGCCGCTGCAGCAGCCGGTGGTAGACCTTCAGCTTGGTGTCGCCGTTGTTCAGGGTGCGCTTGAGCTGCAGCGCACCGCGGACGGTGCGGCGGGCCCGGTCGGCGGCGGCGTTGGCGACCGCCGAGGCCTCCCCGCGCAGCGCGCGTTCGACGAGGTCGGTGCCGCGCCGGGCGGCCGCGCCCTCCGCGGCGAGCTCGAAGGCGAGGTGGCCGCGGGCGGTGGCGTGCGGGGCGAGGCGGTCGCCGGTGAGCCTGGTCAGCCGGGGGCGGACGGCGGGGGCGGCGGCCGCGGCGAGGTCGATGTCGCCGACGGTGAGCCGGGTGGTGGTGCGCTCGCCGTTGGCGGTCAGCACCAGGCGGACGTCCCAGACGGCGTCCAGCACGCCGATCGGGCGCAGCTTGCGGGCGATGTCGGCGGTGGCCCGCCAGGCGATGCCGTCGCCGTCGTGGCGGACCTCGGCGACCGGGAAGGAGAACGACTTCATGCCCTTGCGGCGGGGCGAGAAGTCCAGCCGGGCGGCGAGCTTGGCATCGGCCGGGACGCGGCCGAGCGGGTTGACGATCCGCCCGGCCAGCTCGACGCCCTGCGGGCCGGCCGCGTAGCCGGTGAGCCGGTTGCGCAGGAACAGCTTGCGCAGCGGTGCCGCGTGGTAGCCGTGCGCGGTGACGTCGAGCACCTTGCGGCCCTCGGGGTCGTCGAGGTGCTCGGCGCAGAAGTACACCCGGCCGTCCTGCTCGGTGAGCGGGGCGGCGAGCTTGTCCCGGTTGATCAGGGTGTCGACGGCGGGCAGCAGGTTGTCCCAGTCGTCCTGCCCGAGCAGGTAGGCGCAGATCCGCTGCGGGCTGCCGACCTCCTCGTACGCCTCCGGGGCGAGCCCGGCCAGGTAGCCGCGGGCGTGCTCGGCGAACTCCTTGCGGAAGTCCTCCGGCAGGAAGGGCAGGTCGCGCAGGTGCAGCACCAGGTCGTGCTTGAGGAACTTCACGTCCTTGCGGTACTTCAGCTCGACCATGCCGCGGTCGGCGAGCATCGCGTCGATCCGGCGGTGGATCTCCAGCCGGTCGGTGAAGTTGCGGATCTCGTGGCGGCGGTTGGAGAGCGAGCGCTCGCCCTTGCTCGGCGGGGCGACGTCCCACCAGTAGACCCGGTTGGGGATCAGGGTGATCCGCTCGGCGGCGAGGTACGCCTGCGAGGAGAAGAGCAGGTCCTCGTAGAGGATGCCGACCGGGAAGGTCAGCGCGTGCTCGGCGAGGAAGGTCCGGCGGTAGGCCTTGTTGGTGGAGAGGGTGTCCCACACCAGCAGGTCGGGCAGCTCGGCGATCGAGTCCAGGGTGCGGGTGCGCGAGTAGATCCACGGGTACCAGGCGTCGGTCTTGCCGTGCCGGTTGCCGAGGAAGCGCCGCACGCTGAGGCCGGAGACCAGGTCGGCACCGGTCCGCGAGCCCGCCTCGTACAGGTTGCGGGCGGCGTGCTCGGCGAGCTCGTCGTCGCTGTCGAGGAACATCACGTACTCGCCGCGGGCCTCGGCGACGCCGTGGTTGCGCGGCGCACCGCAGCCGCCGCTGTTGGCCGGCAGCTGCAGGGCCCGCACGCGCCCCGGGTTCTCCCGCTCCAGGCGCCGGGCCACGGCGAAGCTGTCGTCGGTCGAGCAGTCGTCGACGATCAGCACCTCCAGGCCGCGCAGCGACTGCCCGAGGGCGGAGGCCACCGCCCGGGGCAGCCGGGCGGCGTCGTTGTAGACGATCACGATGACGCTGACCAGCGGCTGCGCCTGACTGGAGGGCATGGAGCGGGGGTCCTTGTCGTCGGGTGGTGCTGAGGGTGCCTGCCGGGGCCGTCCGACTCTGCCGTTCCGGCTCTGCCGATGGGACCACGGCTTCGTGTGAATCCCATGAATTCTCCCACCGCCCGGGGAGTGCCCCGTCCCCCGGGCGCCCCCGGGCCGCGGTACGCCGTGCCGGGGGGTGGGCCGTTCGTCCTCAGCCGAGGCGGGCCAGCAGCCGCCGGAGCCGGGCCCGGACGACCTCCCAGCCGCCGCGCACGCCGTCGGCGACCCGCAGGCCGAGCTCGCCGTTGGTGGTGCCGTACGCCTGCACCAGGGCGAAGCGCAGCAGCGGCCGGTGGACGATCGCGTGCCGCTTGCCGAGGCCCGGGGCGCGGACGGTGGTGGCGGCGCGGCCGCCGCCCTCGAAGGACAGCACGACCCGCAGCGACCAGGCGGTCATCTCGCCGACGTCCCGCAGTTCGAAGGCGTCCACGGCGGTCTCGGCCGTCCAGCCGCCGTCGGGGTGGGCGGCGAGCTCCAGCGGGCGGCGGACGGTCAGCGGCGGGCCGAGCCGGGTGCGCAGTTCGAGCCGGGCGTCGACCGGGTCGGCCGCGGAGACCAGCCCGTACGGGTCGTGCACCCGCAGCCGGACGCTGCAGACCGGGCCGAGCCGCACCGTGCCGTCGACGGCCAGCGGCAGCCGGGACGGGGGCAGCTCGTCGAGGCCGGTGAGCGGCACGCCCTCGGCCAGCAGCGGCCGGCCGTCCTCGTCGGCGAGGTAGGGCGGGGCGAGCCGGGGCGGGGTCGCGGCGAGTTCGCAGGCGCGGGCCAGGTCGGTGCCCTCGACCGGCTCGGGGCGGGCCAGCAGCAGCTCGCTCAGCCAGCGGCCGGCCGGGCTGGCGCCGAGCAGCGGGTCGGTGCCGAATCCGGCCAGGTGGGCGCGGGCGATCCGCCACCAGGCGGCCCGGTAGGCGGCGGGCTTCTGCCGCATCTCCCGGATGTACATCCGCAGGTCGTGGTCGATGAACTTGGTGCGGGCGGCGTCGGCCAGGCCCGGTTCGCCGGCCTCGGCGAGGATGCGCACCACCTCGGCGTGCGCGTCCACCCGGTCCTGCCAGTTGCGGACCTCGTCGCGCCGCAGCGAGATCGACTGCCGCCCGGCCTCCCGGCGGACGTGCCACAGGTACACGGTGTCGCCGACCGCGACCAGCCGCGGCCGGGCCGCGTAGAGCCGGGCGGTGAAGGCGAAGTCCTCGTAGTGCACCGGGCCCTCCGCGAACCTCACCTGGTGCTTCTCCAGGAAGTCCCGCTGGTAGAGCTTGTTGACGCAGAGGGTGTCGCGGAGGAAGTCGGGCCGCTCGCCGATGCCGTCGTAGCGCCGGGGCGGTGCGCCGACCGCGGGGAAGAGGTCGCGCTGCCAGGGGGTGTCGGTGCCGGCCGGCAGCTCCCGCCGGACGCACACCCCGGCGACGACCTCGGCCTGCTCGGCGACGGCGGTGTCCAGCAGCAGCCGGACGGCGTCCGGGGCGAGCACGTCGTCGCTGTCCAGCAGCATCACGTACGGCGAGCGGGCGGCGGCGAGGCCCTGGTTGCGGGGGGTGCCGCAGCCGCCGCTGTTCTCCGTCCGCGTGACGACTCTCACTCTCGGGTCGGCGGCGGCGAGCCTCGCCAGGCGTTCCGGAGTGGCATCGGTGGAGGCGTCGTCGACCACCACGACCTCGGCGACGACGTCCCCCTGGGAGAGCGCCGAACGCACGGCATCGGCGATGTGCGTGGCGTCGTCGAAGACGATCACCACGACGCTGACCTGCGGAGTCGTGCTGGGCGCGGGGCCGGGAGTGCTGGCGGTCATCCCGCGACCTGCTCCTCCCGCTGACGACAACCGGCTGCGATCGTACCGGACCGTACTTATCAGGGTGTCGGATAACTCGGGTCGGAAGCACCCGGCCGGCACCGCGCCCGCCGCTTCCGCCGGGTTCGAACACCGCCGCATAGGATCTCGGCATGACTTGGTTGATCACGGGCGGCGCCGGATACATCGGCGGACATGTCGTGCGGCAGCTCGCCGAGGCGGGCGAGCGGGTGGTCGTCGTCGACGACCTGAGTTCCGGCTCGGCCGGCCGCCTGCCCGCCGGGGTGCCGCTGGTGGTCGGCTCCACCCTCGACCGGGCGCTGCTGGACGCGGCCGTCCGCGAGCACGGCGTCACCGGTGTGCTGCACATCGCCGCCAAGAAGCAGGTCGGCGAGTCGGTCGAGGAGCCGCTGCTCTACTACCGGGAGAACGTCGAGGGCCTGCGGACGGTGCTGGACGCGGCCGTCGCCGGCGGCGTCCGGAAGGTGCTGTTCTCCTCCTCGGCCGCGGTCTACGGCATGCCGGACACCGACCTGGTGACCGAGGAGACCCCGTGCGCGCCGATCAACCCGTACGGCGAGACCAAGCTGGTCGGCGAGTGGATGCTCGCCGCCGCGGCAAAGGCGTACGGCCTGTCCACCGTCTCGCTGCGCTACTTCAACGTGGCCGGCGCGGCCTCCCCCGAGCTGGCCGACGACGGGGTGACCAACCTGGTGCCGATGGTCTTCCAGCGGCTCACCGACGGCCTGCCGCCGCTGGTCTTCGGCGACGACTACCCCACGCCGGACGGCACCTGCATCCGCGACTACATCCACGTGGACGACGTGGCCGCCGCCCACCTGGCCGCCGTCCGCCGGCTGGACGCCTCCGGCGACCCGGTCAGCATGACCCTGAACATCGGCCGCGGCGAGGGCGTCTCCGTCCGCGGCGTGCTGGACGCCGTGGCCCGCGTCACCGGCCTCGGCACCGCGCCCGAGATCACCCCGCGCCGCCCCGGCGACCCGGCCCGGGTGGTCGCCGCCGCCGACCTCATCCGCAAGGAGCTCGGCTGGTCGGCCCGGTACGGCGTCGACGAGATGATCGAGTCCGCCTGGGCGGGCTGGCGGGCCCGCCACCCCGGTCTGTGACCCGGGCCCCGGTCCGTGAGCCCGGCTCCTACTGCGGCACCGCGGTGCCGTAGTAGGAGTCCAGCGCGTACACGCAGCGGTCCTTGCTGCCCGCGAACACCCGCCCGGCGACGGCCACCGGCGAGCCGGTGAGCTCGCCCTTGGTGCCGAGCTCCCAGCGGAGCCGCCCGGTCACCAGGTCGACGGTGTGCAGGGAGTGGTCCCGGCTGCCGACGTGCACCAGGCCGTCGGCGACCGCCGGCGCGCCGACGATCTCGCCGCGGGCGGCGTAGCGCCAGCGCTCCCGCCCGGTGGCGGTGTCGAAGGCGTACAGGGTCTCCCCCGAGCCGAGCAGCACCGCGGTGTCCGCGACGACGGCCGGCTCGGCGCCCTGCCGGCTGCCCGTCCGTCCGCGCCAGCGCTCCCGCCCGGTGGCCAGGTCGACGGCGTACAACGTGCCGAGGTAGTCGGCGACGTACACGGCGGAGGCGTCCAGTGCGGGCGGGGTGAAGAGCACCACCGGCGCGTCGAAGCGCCAGCGCTCGGCACCGGTGGCGGCGTCCAGCGCGTGCACCCGGGCCCCGGCGGTGACGTACAGCACGCCGCCCCGCTCGACCGGGCGGGAGGGCACGTCCTCGCCGACCGGGAACGACCAGCGCAGGCCGCCGCCGCGCGGGTCCACGCAGCGCAGCCGGCCGCCGCCGTAGTAGTGGGCGGAGCCGCCGATCAGGGTCGGGCCGGACTGCGGGTTCTCGTAGTCCTGCTGGGCGTCGTCGGCGCGCCACAGCTCGGCGCCGTTGGCGGCCGAACGCAGTTGCACGCCGCCGCCCCTGATGCCGCAGCAGAGCACCCCGTCGGCGGCGTCCAGCGAGTAGACCCAGCCGTCCAGGGAGTTGCGCCAGCGCTCGGTGCCGTCGGCGACGTCGACGGTGTACAGGTGCGGGCCGTCGGCGGCGTGCACCCGGCCGTCGGCCACCGCGAGCGCCCAGGCGACGTCGCGGGTCTTCCAGCGCCGCTCGCCGGAGGCGATGTCCAGCGCGTGCACCTCGAAGCTGGAGACGAACAGCGTGCCGTCGGCGACCACCGGGGTGCCCCAGACGTCGTTCGACATCCGGAACCGCCAGGGCCGCCAGCGCGGCGCGGGCGCGGGCGGCGGCACCTGGGCGCGGCGCACCCAGTCGGTGGCGGCCGGTGCGGCCGGCACGACGCCGGACCGGCCGGCGGAGGACTGGTCGGCCCGCGGGCCCGGCCCTATCCGGACGGGACCGCCGGAGAGCTGCACCTCCTCGCCGGCCGGGCGGCGGCGCGGGGCGATCCGCTCGGTGGCGGCCTCGCCGCCGAGCGAGCCGTGGCCGCTGTCCGCGGGGGGCGCCGAGGGCTGCGGCGGCAGGACGGGTGCGGGAACGGGCGGCGGGGCGACCGGCGGGGCCACCGCGCGGCGGCCGCGCTTCTGCTCGATCAGCTGGAGGGCGCTGGGCGGCAGCCAGTCCCCGGCGTCGCCCTGCGCGTCGTCGCGGGAGAAGAGGTGCGGGGCGAGCTCGGCCTGGATCTGCGCGGGTGTCGGCCGGTGCTCGGGCGCGGGCCGCATGCAGGCCCGGACGAGCTCGATCAGCTCGACCGGCAGCCCGGAGAGGTCGGGCTGCTCGCGCAGCAGCTGGAACACCGTCTCGACCGGGTTGGCGCCGCGGTACGGGGGGTGGCCGGTGGCGCAGAAGACCAGCAGCGAGCCGAGCGAGAAGACGTCGCTGGCGCCGGTGACGCTGCGGCTGTCCCTGGCCTGCTCGGGGGACATGTAGGCGGGGGTGCCGACCGCGACGTTGGTCATGGTGAGCCGGGTGTGCGAGACGCCGGCCGCGATGCCGAAGTCGATCACCCGGGGGCCGTCCTCGACCACCAGCACGTTGGACGGCTTCAGGTCGCGGTGCACCAGCCCGGCCGCGTGGATCGACTGCAGCGCCTCGGCGATGCCGGCGACCAGCCAGCGGACGGCGTCCACCGGCAGCGGGCCGCAGTGGTTGACCAGGTCCTCCAGCGAGGGCGCGGGGACGTAGGCGGTGGCGAGCCAGGGCACCCGGGCGTCCGCGTCGGCGTCGACCACGGCGGCGGTGTAGAACCCGCCGACCGTCTTGGCGGCGGCGATCTCGCGGGCGAAGCGGACCCGGAACAGGTCGTCCTCGGCCAGCTCTGTGCGCACGGTCTTGATGGCGACCCTGCGGCCCGAGGCGGAGCGCGCCAGGTAGACCAGGCCCATTCCGCCCGCGCCGAGACGCCCCAGCACCTCGAAGGGCCCGATCCGCCTTGGATCGTGCGCCGTCAGCTGGTCCACTGAGCTGCCACCTCCCCGTTGTGCCGTCCCCCGTCCGGGGTGCGCCCCCGATTCTCCAATGCCCGGCCCCCGGGAGCCAATCTCCCCCGCCCGCGGCGCGCGGGCGCAGTGTTCCGGTCGGGCGGCGTCCGCACCGGGCGCGCACGAAGCGTGCGCCGCGAGCCGCACCGCCGGGCGCGGAGCGGCGCCGGCGGCGCCCCCGGCCGCGCTCCCCGCGCCACCGGGGCACGCCCCGGAGGGGACGGGCGGGCGGGTACGGGAAGCCCGTCGGCGATCACTGCCTGTCATCCGACCACCCCTCAGCAGACCGGCCGTCACGCTGTGGGGTCATCAGTGCACGGGGGGGCTACAAGGGGAGCGCTGAATATCCGTCCGAGCGCTCCATTACCACCCCGGGCGGCCTAATTGTCGCATCACCGAATCGCGCCAAGATCGTGCCGCGGTAAGCTGACGGCATGACAGGACAAGTTCGCACCGTCGACGGTCGCGTCGCCGGGCGACGCGGACAGGAGACGCGGCAGAAGCTGCTCGACTGCCTCCGCGAGATGCTCAGCACGTCGCCTTACCGGGACGTCAAGGTCATCGACGTCGCCCGTATGGCGGGTACCTCCCCCGCGACCTTCTACCAGTACTTCCCGGATGTCGAGGGCGCAGTCCTCGAGATCGCAGAGGAAATGGCCGAGGACAGCGGCGGGCTCAAAGAGCTCGTCGAAGGAAAGTCCTGGGCGGGAAAGACCGGCGCCACCACTTCGGAAGAACTGGTGGACGGTTTCCTCGCCTTCTGGCGCAAGAACGATGCCATTCTTCGCGTGGTGACTCTCGGTGCTGCCGAAGGGGACAAACGGTTCTTCAAGATCCGCATGAAGGTCCTCAACTCGGTGGTCGGACCGCTGACCGAAGCGGTACGGGCGAACCAGGGCAAGACCGACAAGACGGTCGACCCGGCCGCGGTGGCCGGCTCGCTGGTCTCCCTGCTCGCCTCCGCGGCGGAGCACCAGAAGGCCTTCACCTCCTGGGGCGTGAAGGTGAAGGACCTCAAGCCCAACCTCGCGCTCCAGGTCTACCTGGGTGTCGCGGGCAGGAAGCCGCCCAAGTAGTACGGCTCCACCACCACCGTCCACATCGCACGTGCGCCCCGGCCTCCTGTCCGGGGCGTGGCGGGCGGCGGCCGTGTCCTCGGGGGAGGTTCGCCGACGCACCGTGACGTGCCCGAGCAGCAGTGGGGCGCCGGAATCCTCGGATTCCGGCGCCCCACTGCGCTGTCCTGTCAGGCCCTACGGGCAGCGCACCACCTGGCCGGCGTAGGCGAGGCCGCCGCCGAAGCCGAAGAGCAGCACCGGGTCGCCGGAGCGGAGCTCGCCGCGCTCGACCAGCTTGCTGAGCGCGAGCGGGATGGAGGCGGCCGAGGTGTTGCCGGAGTCCACCACGTCGCGGGCGATCACCGTGTCGGGGCCCGCGCCGAGCTTGGCGGCGATGGCGTCGATGATCCGCAGGTTGGCCTGGTGGGCGACGAAGCCGCGGAGCTCGGAGGGTTCGAGGCCGGCCCTGCGGCAGGTCTCCCGGGCCAGCGGGGCGATCTGCGTGGTGGCCCAGCGGAACACCGCCTGGCCCTGCTGGCTGATGGTCGGGTCCCAGCCGGTGATGACCACCGCGTCGCCCTTCTCGGGCTCCGAGCCCCACACCACCGGGCCGATGCCCGCCTGCTCGTCCGGGACGGCCTCCACGACCGCCGCGCCGGCGCCGTCGCCGAAGATCACGCAGGTGGAGCGGTCCGTCCAGTCGATGGTGTCGGACATCCGCTCGGCGCCGATCACCAGCGCGCGGGTGGCGGCGCCGGCCCGGATCGCGTGGTCCGCGGTGGCCAGCGCGTAGGAGAAGCCGGAGCAGACGGTGTTGATGTCGTACGCCGCGGGGGCGGTGACCCCGAGCCGGGCGGCGACCGCCGCGGCCGTGTTGGGGCTGCGCTCGATCGCGGTGCAGGTGGCGACCACGACGAGGTCCACCTCGTGGGCCTGCCGGCCACTGGCCGCGAGCGCCTTCTGGGCCGCCTCGGTGGCGAGGTCGACCAGCGTCTCGTCGACCGCGATGTGCCTGGTGCGGATGCCCACCCGGGAGCGGATCCACTCGTCGTCGGTGTCGACCAGCTTCGCCAGGTCGTCGTTGGTGAGGACCTTGGGCGGCTGGTAGTGGCCGAGCGACACGATGCGGGAGGCGGTCATACATCAACTCAACCGGGTTACCGACGGGTCGCCCGGTGACGCACCGGCACAGTATCCGGGTGATTTGGCTGTAGAAGGGTGACAACTCCCCGCAATCCGTACGGACCGGGCCGCACGGTCGCCCCGTCGGCGTCAGGTGGCCAGCGTGGCCGCGTCGCCCATCGCGATCACCGGGTGGGCCGCCGGGTCGAGGGCGCGGATCAGTTCGATCATGTTCGCCTCGGGCAGCGAGATGCAGGCGTGGGTGGGGCCGCCGTGGTCGACGTGCAGCCAGACGCCGCCGCCCTTGGCCTTGCCCTCCGGGGAGGCGGTGTCGAGCGGGGAGCGCCCGGCCACCCGGTTGTAGTTGATCGCCACCACGTAGTCGAAGGAGCCCGCCAGCGGTTCGCCGTTGAAGCCCTTGCCGCCGACCACGAAGCCCGGGTCCTTGTCGTAGGGCAGCTTGCTGCCCGGGTCGGCCTTGCGGCCGCCGGCGTCGGTGAGCCCGAAGACGCCGATCGGGCTGTGCAGGTCGCCGGACCTCTTCTGCTCGGCCCAGCCCTTGTAGCCGTTGTGGCCGGCCCAGGCCTGGCCGGGCTTCCACCGGCCGTCCACGGTGCGCGTCCAGAGCGTGACGGTGGTGTCGGCGGCGTCCTTGCCCTTGCCGGAGGCCACCACGACCTGGGTGGTCTCGGCGGGGATCTTCGCCAGGAAGGACGGGCCGAGGCCCGGGATGGCGGCCACGGTGCCGTCGGTGCGGTCGGAGCGGTCCGCGGTGGCCGGACCCTCGGTGTGCTCGCCGGCCGACATCGGGGCGATGTCGGCCCGCGCCATGTCGGCCTCGGATGCGCCGGCGCTGGTGAACGAGGGGAGGGTCCGGCCCTGGCCGACGGTGAACCAGCCCGCTGTGGCGGCCAGCAGCACCGCCGTACCGCCCATCAGCGCCTTGCCGCCGCGGCGCTTCGGCTTGGCCTTGCGCCGGTGTCCGCGCGGCCGTGGCGCCTGCCCGTCCGCACTGCTGCGGGGGCCCGGCACGTCGGCCGAGCGGTGGTGGACGGAGGCGCGATGGGAACCGGACATGGGGACGATCCTCCCAAAGTCCCGGGCGGAGGCGAAACCCGGGGCGTGTGGTGAGCCTGTGAGCATACGCGGTCCGCGGGGTGGCAGGGGCGTGCCGGTGCCGATCGGACAAAGCGCGCAGGGGCGTTGTCGCGGGCGGGGCGTGCGGGTGCCGGACACGCGCCGGGGCCCGCCGGCTGCGTGCCGACGGGCCCCGGACGGCGGCCCGGGTGGGCCGACGGGGTGTCAGAGGCGCATGGCCTGCGGGGTCTCCCGGCGGGTCAGGTCCGGGCCGTCGTACTCGCGGATGACCTCGTAGCGGGTGTTGCGCTCGACCGGGCGGAAGCCGGCGTCGCGGATCAGTTCGAGCAGGTCGTCACGGCCGAGCTTGTTCGGCGTGCCGAAGTTGTCCGCGTCATGGGTGATCTTGTACTCGACGACCGAGCCGTCCATGTCGTCCGCACCGTGGCTGAGCGCCAGCTGCGCGGTGGTGACGCCGTGCATCACCCAGAAGACCTTGACGTGCTGAATGTTGTCGAACAGCAGTCGGGAGACCGCGAAGGTCTTCAGCGCCTCGGCGCCGGTCGCCATCTCGGTGCGGTCCATCAGCCGGTTGCGGACGACGCCGTCCTTGGAGTCGTGGAAGTCGTGCTGGTAGCGCAGCGGGATGAAGACCTGGAAGCCGCCGGTCTCGTCCTGCAGCTCGCGCAGGCGCAGCACGTGGTCCACCCGGTGGCGCGGCTCCTCGATGTGGCCGTACAGCATGGTGCACGGGGTCTTGAGGCCCTTCTCGTGCGCCAGGCGGTGGATCCGCGACCAGTCCTCCCAGTGGGTGGCGTGGTCGACGATGTGCTGGCGGACCTCCCAGTCGAAGATCTCCGCGCCGCCGCCGGTGAGGGACTCCAGGCCGGCGTCGATCAGCTCGTCGAGGATCTCGCTCGCCGACAGGCCGCTGATCTTCTCGAACCAGTGGATCTCGGTGGCGGTGAAGGCCTTCAGCGAGACGTTCGGCAGCGCCTGCTTCAACTCGCGCAGGGAGCGCGGGTAGTAGCGCCAGGGCAGGGTCGGGTGCAGGCCGTTGACGATGTGCAGCTCGGTGAGGGACTCCGACTCCATGGCCTTGGCCAGGCGGACGGCCTCCTCGATCCGCATGGTGTACGCGTCCTTCTCGCCCGGCTTGCGCTGGAAGGAGCAGTACGCGCAGGAGGCGCTGCACACGTTGGTCATGTTGAGGTGGCGGTTGACGTTGAAGTGGACGACGTCGCCGTTCTTCCGCGTCCGCACGTGGTGGGCGAGGCCGCCCAGCCAGGCGAGGTCGTCGCTCTCGTAGAGTGCGACGCCGTCCTCGCGGGTCAGCCGCTCGCCCGCGTAGACCTTCGCCTCCAGCTCGCGCTTGAGCCCTGCGTCCATGCGGTGACCCCGCCTCTCGTACCTGCCGAAACAATGCCGGAACCGAGACTACGCCTCGGTATGTGCGAGCCGCCCACAGGGGCGCGGCAACCGCGCGGCGCAGTTCCCGCGCCCCCGGGCTGCTAGCCCGCGAGCAGTTCGGCCAGCAGCTTGGGCTCGATGTTGCCGCCGCTGACCACTGCGGCCGCGGCCCGGCCGCCGATCTCGGCGGCCCGGTGGAACCAGCCGGCGACGGAGACCGCCCCGGACGGCTCGGCGACCAGTCGGCCGCGGCGGGCCAGCACCGCGACGGTGTCGCGGATCTCGTCCTCGGTGACGGTGACGATGTCGTCCACGTACGTGGTCAGGTGCTCGAAGGGCAGCACGCCGACCGAGGGGGTGCGCAGGCCGTCCGCGACGGTGCGGTAGGTGTCGGCGACCGGCCAGGCGATCCGCTCGCCGGCCCGCAGGCTGGCCTGTGCGTCGGCGGCGAGCTCCGGCTCGACGCCGACGACCCGGATGCCGGGGCGGGTGAGCTTGAGCGCGGCCGCGGTGCCGGAGATCAGGCCGCCGCCGCTGACCGGCACCAGCACGGTGTCCAGCTCCTCGGGGGCGTCCTCGGCGATCTCCAGGCCGACGGTGCCCTGCCCGGCGATGATGTGCCGGTCGTCGTACGGGGGTACCCACACGTAGCCGTGCTCGGCGACCAGCTCGGCGGGCACGGTGTCGCGCCGGTCGGGAGCGACCAGCATCACCTCGGAGCCGAAGCCCCGGGTGTTCTCGACCTTCACGGCCGGGGAGGTGTCCGGCATCACGATGACGGCCCGGATGCCGAGCAGCGCGGCGGCGTAGGCCACCGCCTGCGCGTGGTTGCCGCTGGACTGGGCGACCACGCCGCGGGCGCGCTCCTCGGCGGTGAGCGAGGCGAGCCGGTTGTAGGCGCCGCGGATCTTGAAGGCGCCGGTCGGCTGGAGGCTCTCCGGCTTGAGCCAGAGCCGGCGGTCGCCGTCCGCCGCCCACGGGCAGGGCAGCAGCGGGGTGCGCACGGCGACCCCGGCGATCCGCTGCTGCGCGGCGCGCAGCTCCTCCAGTCCGACCAGCGTCATTCCGTCACTCCCGTGTCCGTCGTTGCTGCGGTGCGTTCGGCGGGCCGCGCCCGCCGGGTCACTCGGCGGTGCCCAGTGGCAGGTCGCTGACCCTGCTCTCCCACTTGGTGGACAGTACGACGGTGGTACGGGTGCGGGCCACGCCCTTGGTGCCGGAGATCCGCTTGACGACCGATTCCAGCCCCTCGACGTCCGGGACGCGCACCTTCAGCATGTACGAGTCGTCGCCGGCGATGAACCAGCAGTCCTCGACCTCGGAGAGGTCCTTGAGGCGGTGCGCGACGTCCTCGTGGTCGGCGGCGTCGGTGAGCTGAAGGCCGATCAGCGCGGTGACGCCGAAGCCCAGCGACGCCGGGTTGACGGTGGCGCGGTAGCCGGTGATCACACCGGCCTGCTCCAGCCGGTTGATGCGGTCGGTCACGCTCGGGCCGGACAGGCCGACCAGTCGGCCGAGTTCGGCGTACGAGGCGCGGCCGTTCTCGCGCAGTGCCTGGATGAGCTGTCTGTCCACTGTGTCCATATACCTGCCAGCGCCCTTCCGAACCTCACCGTACCGAGAGATCATTATCCGGATTCGAAGGCGGTGTGCGCGAGTCAACCCGGATATCGCAAAGAACATACTCTCCCGGTCCGCACGGTCTCACTCTGCCTTGGCCGCAGCTCCGAGCTCGCCCTCCCAGCGGCGGTAGAGCGTGTGCGGCACACCGACCGCGTCCAGCACCCTCCCGGCGACGAAGTCGACCAGTTCCCGGGCCGTGGAGCCGCCCGCGTAGAAGCCGGGCGAGGCCGGGAGCACGACGGCGCCCTGGGCGTCCAGCTCCACCAGGTGCTTCAACGTCACCCCATTGAGCGGTGTCTCGCGCAGGCACACCACCAGCGGGCGGCGTTCCTTGAGGGTGACGCTCGCGGCCCGCTGGAGGAGGTCCTTGCTGAGCCCGAGCGCGATCCCGGCCACCGCCCCGGTGGTCGCCGGGACGACCAGCATGCCCTTGGCGGGGTACGAGCCGGAGGACGGGCCGGCCGCGAAGTCCCCCGCCGACCAGTGGCGGACGCCGTCGAGGTCACCGGTGCCGATCCACCGCTCCAGGTCCTCGCGCCAGTGCGCGTCGCGGAAGGAGATGCCGGTCTCGTCCAGGATGGTCAGCCGGGCGGCCCGGGAGACCACCAGGTCGACCGCTTCCCCCGCCGCCAGCAGCGCCCGGATCACCGACGCCGCGTACGGCGTGCCCGACGCGCCGGACACCCCGACCACCCACGGCCTGCGTACCTGCTGATCGCTCATACCCCCGACCTTAGGCCGTTGCTCCGCCGGGCCCGCCCGGCCCGTCCCCGGCGGACACGGCTGCGGCGAGGGGGCCGGGCGGGGCAGGATGGACGGCATGGCGCCGACGCTGATCGACCTCACCCACCCGATCACCACCGGGATGCCGGTCTACCCCGGCGATCCGGAGGTGGAGCTGCGGCCCGCCCTGACCACGGACACCTCCGGGGTCAACGTGCTGGCGCTGCACCTGGGTTCACAGGCCGGGACGCACGTCGACGCCCCGTACCACGTGGACGTCACCTGGCCGACCCTGGACGGGCTGCCGCTGGAGCTGTTCACCGGCCCGGCGGTGGTGGCGGACCTGCGCGGCCTGGAGCCGCGGACGGCGGTGACGGCCGATCAGCTAGCTCCCGCCCTCGCGGAGTGCACGCCGGGCGCCGTACTGCTGCTGGCGACCGGCTGGCCCCGGTACTGGGGCACCGACCGGTACCTGGCCCACCCGTACCTGACCCGGGAGGCCGCGGAGGCGATCGTCGCGGCGGGGGTGCGCACGGTCGGCGTGGACGCGCTGTCGGTGGACCGCACCCCGGAGCCCGGGCCGGCCGACCCCGCGGTGGCGGCCCTCCTCGCGGAGCTGGCGGACGAGCACGACCCGGCGCAGGAGGAGCCGACGCTGGCCGCGCACCGGGTGCTGCTGGGCCGGCCGGACGGCGGGGTGATCGCCGAGAACCTCACCGACCTGACGCCGCTGCTGGCGGCCCGGGAGGCGGGGGCGGCGGTGGAGGTGTCGCTCTTCCCGCTGCGGCTGGCGGCGGCGGACGGCGCCCCGGTGCGGGCGGTCGCCCGGATCGACTGACGAACCGCCAATAGGTCTAGACCACGATCCGGCCGCCGGATAGGCTCCCGCCATGGCAGAGATCTCCGGTGTCGTGGAGCGCATCTGGCGCTACCCGGTGAAGTCCACCGGCGGCGAACTCCTCGACGCCGTCGAGGTGGACGGGCGCGGCCTCGCCGGCGACCGGCTCTACGCCGTCCGCGACGGCGCCGGCCGGTTCGGCTCCGGCAAGAACACCCGCCGCTTCCGCCGGATGGGCGGCCTGTTGCGGCTCTCCTCCCGGCTCGGCCAGCGGATCGACGCCCCGGAGCTCCTCGACCCGCTCGGCGGCCCCGTCGAGGACCCGGACGCCTTCCTGCAGGCCTACCTCGAACGCCCGGACGTCACCCTCGCCCGGGAGGACGCCGTCTCGCACTTCGACCAGCTGCCGGTCTCGGTGCTCACCACCGCCACCCTCGACTGGGTACGCGCCGCGGCCCCGGCCGCCGCCGTCGACGAGCGCCGCTTCCGCCCCAACGTCCTGCTCCGCACCCCGCCGGGCACCCCGCCCTTCGTCGAGGACAGCTGGTTCGGCCGCGAGGGCCGCTTCGGCGACGGCGTACGGCTGGCCTTCGTCCGCTCCAGCGAGCGCTGCGTGATGGTCGGCGCTCCCCAGCCCGGGCTGCCGCACGCTGCGGAGATCCTGCGGGCGGTCGCCCGCGGCCACGACAACCGGCTGGACGCACTGGCCACCGTCGCCCGCCCCGGCCGACTGCAGGTCGGCGACCCGCTGGTGCTGTCGGCCGGCTGACATCCCTGCCGGCGGGGACGGCTAGGCCGCGTCGCCGCCGGGCGGGCCGACCAGGCAGAACGGGTGGCCCGCCGGGTCCACGTACACCCGCCAGCCCGACTCGGAGGCCTTCAGCACCGCGCCCAGCGCCACCACCTTCTCCTCCGCCGCGTCGAGGTCCTCGACGTCGATGTCCAGGTGCAGCTGCTGCGGATGGGCCGGGTCGGGCCACATCGGCGGCCGGTAGTCGTCGACCCGCTGGAAGCCCAGCACCATGCCGTCCGGGGTGTGCACGGTCGACCACTGGGCGTCCAGCGACCAGCGGGGGTCCGGGCGGTCGATCTCGCCGCCCAGCACGGCGGCGTAGAAGTGCGCCAGCCCGGCCGGGTAGTGGCAGTCGAGCACCACGCACTGCAGCTTGCCGATCATCGGTGACCACTCCTCGGGGGTTGCGACGGCTCGTGCACCTTCCATGATCCCGCGACCGGGTGCACTGAGATCAACCCCACCAGGGGCGCGGGGAACTGCGCGGGGCGGGAGGGGCCGATCGTGTGCCCTCCCGCCCCGCGCCGTTGACCGCGCCCCTGGTGGTCGACCTCTCAGATGGTCAGGCCCCGGAGGACCAGGTCGAGGAGGGCGAAGGCGAAGAGGGAGATGCCGACGAAGCCGTTGGTGGTGAAGAAGGCTCGGTTGAGGCGCGAGAGGTCGCCGGGCTTGACGATGGAGTGCTCGTAGAGGAAGGCGCCGGCGACGACCAGCAGACCCGTCCAGAAGGCCGGGCCGGCGTCGGTGAGGACGGCGTACCAGGCGAGCAGGCCCGCGGTGATCACGTGGCAGACCCGGGCCCCGTACAGGGCGGCCGGCACCCCGAACCGGGCCGGCACCGACCGGACGCCGTCGGCGCGGTCGGCGGCGACGTCCTGGCAGGCGAAGATCAGGTCGAACCCGCCGATCCAGATGCCGACGGCGAGGCCGAGGACGACGGCGTCCCAGGACCAGGTGCCGGTGACGGCCAGCCAGGCGCCGATCGGGCCGGCGGCCTGGGCGAGGCCGAGGATGGCGTGCGGGAAGTCGGTGAACCGCTTGCCGTACGGGTAGACGACCATCGGGACGACGGCGACCGGGGCGAGCGCCAGGCACAGCGGGTTGAGCAGGGCGGCGGCACCGAGGAAGACCACCAGTGCGACACCGGAGCCAACGTACGCGGTGCGCAGCGAGACGGCCCCGGTGACCAGCTCGCGGCCGGCCGTCCGCGGGTTCCGGGCGTCGATCTCGCGGTCGATGATGCGGTTGGCGGCCATCGCGAAGGTCCGCAGGCCGACCATGCAGACGGTGACGATGAACAGTTCGCCCCAGTGCACCCGGCTGTCCGCGAGGAACATCGCGGTGAGTGCGGCGATGTAGGCGAACGGCAGGGCGAACACCGAGTGCTCGATCATCACCAGCCGCAGGAAGGACTTGACCTTGCCGGGCGGGACCTCGAACGCGGCCGTGGTCACAGGCCGTACTCCTTCCAGCGCTTGGTCACCAGGGCGGCGGTCTCCGGGTCGGAGGAGACCATCTCGGGCCACCCGCCGTCGCGGGTGTAGCCCTCCTCGGGCAGCTTGCGGGTGGCGTCGATGCCGGCCTTGCCGCCCCAGAACTGCTGGTAGGAGGCGTGGTCGAGGTGGTCGACCGGGCCTTCGACGACGGTCAGGTCGCGGCTGTAGTCGGTGTTGCCGAGCGCCCGCCAGGCGACCTCCTGGTAGTCGTGCACGTCGCAGTCGGCGTCCACCACGATGATCAGCTTGGTGAGCGACATCATGTGGGCGCCCCAGATGGCGTGCATGACCTTCTGGGCGTGCTTGGGGTACTTCTTGTCGATCGAGACGATCACGCAGTTGTGGAAGCCGCCGGCCTCGGGCAGGTCGTAGTCGACGATGTCCGGGATGATCACCTTCAGCAGCGGCAGGAAGAACCGCTCGGTGAACTTGCCGAGCGGCCCGTCCTCGGTGGGCGGCCGGCCGACGACGATCGACTGCAGGATCGGGCGGCGGCGCATGGTGACGCAGTCGATGGTCAGCGCCGGGAAGGGCTCCTGCGGGGTGTAGAAGCCGGTGTGGTCGCCGAACGGGCCCTCCGGCAGCATCACGCCGGGCTCCAGCCAGCCCTCCAGGACGACCTCGGCGTCGGCCGGCACCTGCAGCGGGACGGTCTTGCAGTCGACCATCTTCACCCGCTCACCGGCGACGAAGCCGGCGAAGAGGTACTCGTCGATGTCGCCGGGCAGCGGTGCGGTCGCCGCGTAGGTCACCGCGGGCGGGCAGCCGAAGGCGATCGCGACGGGCAGCCGCTCGCCGCGCTTGGCGGCGACGGCCGCGTGGTTGCGGCTGTCCTTGTGGATCTGCCAGTGCATGCCGATGGTGCGCCGGTCGTGGCGCTGCAGGCGGTAGAGGCCCAGGTTGCGGATGCCGGTGTCCGGGTCCTTGGTGTGGGTCAGGCCCAGGTTGAAGAAGGAGCCGCCGTCCAGCGGCCAGGTGAAGAGGGCGGGCAGCCGGTCCAGGTCGACGTCCTCGCCGGTGAGGACGACCTCCTGCACCGGCGCGTCGCCGGACTTCACGTGCTTCGGCGGCACGTGCGCCATGGAGGCGAGCTTGCCGAAGGCGTCCCGGAAGCCGGTGAAGCCCTGCGGCAGCTCGGGCCTGAGCAGGCCGGCGATCTTCTCCGCGATGTCGTCGGGGGACTTCAGGCCGAGGGACTTGGCGAGGCGGCGCTCGGTGCCGAAGACGTTCATGGCCAGCGGCATCGAGGAGCCCTTGACGTTCTCGAAGAGCAGCGCCGGGCCCTTGGCCTTCTGGACCCGGTCGACGATCTCCCCGATCTCCAGGTACGGGTCCACCTCGGTCTTGATCCGCTTGAGGTCGCCCTCGCGCTCCAGGGCGCGGAGGAATGAGCGGAGATCGTCGTATGCCATGCCTGTCAGTATCCGGTACCGGTTACCCTGGCCCCGCCAAGAGGGGCCCTGTTCGCCGTTCCGGGGGAGACCGTCGCCGTGTTGAGAGTTGTGCCGCCGCTGCTCGTGCTCGCGCTGTGGGTGTGGGCGTTCATCGATTGCCTGACCACCCCGGAGGAGGACGTCCGCCACCTCCCCAAGGTGGCGTGGGTGATCATCGTGCTGCTCTTCCCGCTGGTCGGGTCGATCGCCTGGCTGGTGGCCGGGCGCAACCGCGCGCGCTCCCGCGGCCGGGCCGTCCCGTGGCCGTCCGGCCCCACGGCGGGCTACCCCGAGTACGAGCGGCCGCAGCGGCGCTTCGTCGCCCCGGACGACGACCCGGAGTTCCTGGCGTCCCTGAAGAAGGACAACAAGAACCACGAGGACATGCTCAAGCAGTGGGAGTCCGACCTGCGCCGGCGCGAGGAGGAACTGCGCCGAAAGGACGAGTCGGAGGACGACCCGCGCGGCTGATCCCGATTTTGGCGCTTCCCTACCATCCGAGCGCCCTCCGGCGGCCGCGCACCGCAGGAACCCCACACCCCCGGCCCGCCCCGCGGCCCGGGGTGCACTGTTGCCGCGGCCGTCCGGCCACCCGGCCTGACCTGCCGAATCGGCACCCCGACCACCCCCTGTGACGACCCCTGCGGGTTGCCGGGCCAGGACCCCGCGACCCGCCGCGGAAACAGTCGGAACTGTGCGCCCTGCACAGCTTCTGGGGCCCGACCTTGTACGGAATCGACGCCGAGAGGCGGCGGCCCTCCCTCGTAGTGTCGTAGGTGAAGAAGTGTTCGCCGCAGCAGCAGCCGCGTATCGCAGGCCGCCTGCCGGACAGTTCCCTCACACTTGGAGTGGTTCGAGATGACGGTTCTGCACGATGCGCCGGTCGGCGAAGAGATCCCCGCGATCCCGGCCGATGCGCGCGGGCGGGTGGCCGAGCTGCACGAGCTCCGGGAGCGGGTCCGGCGGGGTCCGAGCGAGAAGGCGACCGAGGCGCAGCATGCGAAGGGCAAGCTGACGGCGCGGGAGCGGATCGAGCTGTTGTTGGACGAGGGCTCGTTCCGTGAGGTGGAGCCGTTGCGGCGGCACCGTGCGCAGGGTTTCGGGCTGGAGGCGAAGAAGCCGCACACCGACGGTGTGGTGGTCGGCTGGGGCACGGTGCACGGGCGGACGGTGTTCGTCTACGCGCACGACTTCCGGATCTTCGGTGGTGCGCTGGGCGAGGCCCATGCGCAGAAGATCCACAAGATCATGGACATGGCGATCGCGGCGGGTGCTCCGCTGGTGTCGCTGAACGACGGCGCCGGCGCCCGCATCCAGGAGGGCGTCACCGCACTGGCCGGCTACGGCGGCATCTTCCAGCGCAACACCAAGGCGTCCGGGGTGATCCCGCAGATCTCGGTGATGCTCGGCCCGTGCGCGGGCGGTGCGGCCTACTCGCCGGCCCTGACGGACTTCGTGTTCATGGTCCGCGAGACCTCGCAGATGTTCATCACCGGCCCGGACGTGGTGCAGGCGGTCACCGGCGAGAAGATCACCCAGAACGGGCTCGGCGGCGCCGACGTGCACTCCGCGGTCTCCGGCGTCTCGCACTTCGTCTACGACGACGAGCAGTCCTGCATCGAGGAGGTCCGCTACCTGCTGTCGCTGCTGCCGCAGAACAATCGGGAGATGCCGCCGGCGAGCGCCACCGACGACCCGGTCGAGCGCCGCAACGACGGCCTGCTGGACCTGGTGCCGGCGGACGGCAACCGCCCGTACGACATGCGCAAGGTGATCGAGGAGGTCGTCGACCACGGCGAGTACCTCGAGGTCCACGAGCGTTGGGCGACCAACGTGATCGTCGCGCTGGCCCGGATCGACGGCCACGTGGTGGGCCTGATCGCCAACCAGCCGCAGTCGCTGGCCGGCGTGCTGGACATCAACGCCTCCGAGAAGGCCGCGCGGTTCGTGCAGATGTGCGACGCCTTCAACATCCCGATCGTCACCCTGCTCGACGTCCCCGGCTTCCTGCCCGGCGTCGACCAGGAGCACGGCGGCATCATCCGGCACGGCGCCAAGCTGCTGTACGCGTACTGCAACGCGACCGTACCGCGGATCTCGCTGATCCTGCGCAAGGCCTACGGCGGTGCCTACATCGTGATGGACTCCCGCTCCATCGGCGCGGACCTGTCCTTCGCCTGGCCGACCAACGAGATCGCCGTGATGGGCGCCGAGGGCGCCGCCAACGTCATCTTCCGCCGCGACATCGCCGCCGCCGAGGACCCCGAGGCGATGCGCGCCCAGAAGATCAAGGAATACAAGAGCGAGCTGATGCACCCGTACTACGCGGCCGAACGCGGCCTCGTCGACGACGTCATCGACCCGGCCGAGACCCGCCAGGTCCTCGCCGCCTCGCTCGCCATGCTCCGCACCAAGCACGCCGACCTGCCCAGCCGCAAGCACGGCAACCCGCCGATGTAACCGGTTCTTACGCCGTTCGGAACCCGTCAGACTTCACCATGGGGGAGAAACAAGGACCATGAGCGCTTCCGCCGAACCCCTTGTCCGCATCGTCCGCGGCTCGCTGACCGACGAGGAGCTGGCCGCCGTCACCGCGGTGCTGCTGGCCCGTGCCGCGGCCGCCCAGCAGGCCGCGTCCGCCCCGGCGGTCGAGCCGATCGCCAGCTGGCAGCGCCTGGAGCGCCGCCCGGCGTACTACTCCCCCGTCAGCTGGCAGCAGGCGGCCTGACGAACACTTCGGGCCTCCGGCACGGTCGCACCGTGCGGGAGGCCCGGACTGCGTTGCAGGGGGTGCTACGCGGCCGCCAGGGCGGCCGGACGGCCCTCGTGCATGGTGGAGAGGTGCTCGGCGAGCAGTTGCGGGTCCTGGCCGAGCCAGAGCCGCACGGCGCCGCCCAGCATGATGCAGGACGAGCCGAGCCGGACACCGGTGGTCTGGGCGATCCGGCCGACCGCCGGGCCGAGCAGGTCGGCGAGCTCGGCGGGCAGCCAGACGGTCTGCGCGCAGGGCGCGGGCGGCCGCAGCGCGGCCAGCAGGCGGTAGGCGTCCGGGGCACAGTGCAGCGTCGGCAGGATGTCCAGCAGGCCGTCGGCGACGACCTCGGAGACGTCGCTGTGATGGCCCTGGGCGAGCCGCCGGAGCAGTGCTCTCTCCCCCGCGGTGATCCGTACGGTCAACATGACCTCGTCGCTCTCCATGGCGGCCCCTCCTCGCGGCTTTTCGGACGTCCTGGTCAACGACCGGACGGGTGATCCCTCACGGTTCTTCGATGGAACGGTCCCCGCACGGCGGCGGCCGGATGCCGACCGCCGCCCGTACGGGCCCGACGGCGGTTCAGACGCCGGCGTACGAGTGCTTGCCGGTGACGAAGATGTTGACGCCGTAGTAGTTGAACAGCCAGCAGGCGAAGGCCAACAGGGCCAGATAGGCCGCCTTTCGGCCCCTCCATCCGGCGGTCGCCCGGGCGTGCAGGTACGCGGCGTAGGCGACCCAGGTGATGAAGGACCAGGTCTCCTTCGGGTCCCACTCCCAGTACTTGCCCCAGGCGGCCTCGGCCCAGATCGCGCCGGCGATGATGGTGAACGTCCACAGCGGGAAGACCAGCGCGTTGATCCGGTACGACAGCTTGTCGAGGGTCGCCGCGGCGGGCAGCCGGTCCCAGACGGAGGCCGGGGTGCCCAGCGGGCCGCCGGGCAGGCCGGCCTCCACGCGCCGCTCGTAGGAGTCCTTGCCCAGGTAGAGGACGGTGGCCACGAAGGCCGCGTACAGCGCGCCGCCGCAGATGATCGCGGTGGAGACGTGGATGCCCAGCCAGTACGAGTGCAGGGCGGGAACGAGCTGCTCGGAGTCGGTGTAGAGCACCGAGACGGCCACGCCCAGGGTCAGCAGCACGGCCAGCACCACCGGCAGGCCCAGCCAGCGGACCTGCTTGCGGGAGGCCAGCAGGCCCAGGTAGGCGAGGATCATGGTGAGGCCGAAGGCGCACGAGAACTCGTACATGTTGCCCCACGGCCAGCGCATCACCGACAGGCCGCGGGTGATCACGCCGCCGGCGTGCAGCAGGGCGCCGAGCACGGTCAGCGAGACGGCGATCCGGCCCGCCAGGTCGCCCTTCTCGCTGGTGCCCGCGGCACCCGGGCCGTCGCCCGGGGCGCCGTCGCCGCGGCCGCTGGTGACCACGGTGGCGCCGGCGTCGGCGAGCGCGGTGCGGGTGAGCGTGGTGGTGCCGCCGTCCGCGGAGGCCACCGTCACGGTGACCTTGCGGGCGGCCTTGGCGGACTCCTCCGCGGCGGCGAGGGTCTCGGCCAGACCGCCGGACTGCTCGGCCGAGCGGACGGCGATCGCGCCCTTGCTGCCGAACGTCCACTCGAAGAGGTGGGCGAACATCGCGAGGGTGTACACGGCCATCGCCGAGTAGATCAGCTTGTTGGAGAGGTCGGCCAGCTGCGGGTCGACCGAGGCGAGATTCACCGTCTACTCCTTGGAGTCCGGGTCTGCGGGGGTTGCCGGTACGGGGGTGTCGGCAGGATCGGGCCCGGCGGCGCCGGCGTCCGCCACGTCGTCGAGGGCCGGGGCGTCGTCCTGGAGCTCGACCGCGAACTCGGCGAGCTCCTCGGCCGTGCGGGCGGACTCGCTGCGGGCCAGGCCCGCCAGCTCGACCAGGGTGGCGCCGTCCGGCGAGGTGGTGGCGCGGACCCAGATCCGGCGGCGCTGCACGAAGAGCGAGCCGATCAGGCCGAGGATCGCGCAGACCGCGCCGAGGAGCGCCACGGCGTTGCCCGGGCGGTGCGAGACGTTGAAGCTGGCCCACTGCTGGTAGCCGTCGAAGGTGACGGTGCCGTAGCCGTCCGGCAGCTCCCAGCCCTGGCCCGGCTTGAGGCGGACGCGGGCGATGTCGCCGTCCTGCTTCAGCTGGGTCATGTGGCTCTGGTCGAGCTGGTAGACGTTCTGCGGCAGGCCGGAGTCGGTGCCCAGGTCGCCGGCGAACGCGGTGAGCACCAGCATCGGCTCGGCGGCGTCCGGGAAGAGCGAGATCGGGCCGGTCTTCTCGAAGTTCACCGGCGCGGTCGGCAGGAAGTAGCCGTTGAAGCCGAGCTGGGTGCGCTTGCCGTCCTTCTCGCCGTAGTCGCTGACCTTGATCACGCCGGTCGAGGTGAGGTTGCTGTCCTGCGGCAGGAACGGCGTCGGTCCGGTGTAGACGACCTCGCCCTCGGCGTTCTTCACGGTGACCACCGGTGCGTAGCCGTGGCCGATCAGGAAGACCTTGGAGTCGCCGATCTCCAGCGGGTGGTTGACCTGGATGGAGCCCTTGGTCAGCTTGTCGGAGGCGGTGCCCGTCCAGTACCGGATGTGGGCGGTGAACTCGCGGGCACTGCCGATCTGCTCGCCGCTGGTCTGGTAGCGGGCGGTGAAGCCGTCCAGCTTGAAGCCGAAGGCGTCCAGGTCGTCGGTGCTGTAGAAGGCGGAGCCGGTGAAGTCGTCGAGCTGGGTGGTGGTGTTGGAGAAGCCCTGGCCCTCGATCACCAGCTTGCCGCCCTGCCCGCTCGCCAGGCTCGCCCAGGCGAAGCCGGCCAGCAGGGCGAACAGCGAGAAGTGGAAGAGCAGGTTGCCGACCTCGCGCAGGTAGCCCTTCTCCGCGGCGACCGCGCCGCCGGCGAGGTTCGCGCGGAAGCGGCGCTTGCGCAGCAACCGGTGCGCGGCGGCGTTGACCGCCTCGGGGTCGGCGTCGGTGCGCCAGGCCGCGTACACCGGCATCCGGGTGAGGTTGCGCGGGGCGGCCGGCGGCTGGGCCCGCAGCACGCCGACGAACTGCCAGGTGCGCGGGACGATGCAGCCGGCCAGCGAGACGAACAGCAGGATGTAGATCGCCGAGAACCAGACCGAGCTGTAGACGTCGAACAGCTGGAGCTTCTCGTAGAGCGGGGTGATGCCCTGGTGGGCGGCCTTCCAGGTCTGCACCTTGAAGGCGTTCTGGCTGTTCTGCGGGATCAGGGAGCCGGGGATCGCCGCCAGCGAGAGCAGGAAGAGCAGGATCAGCGCGACCCGCATCGAGGTCAGCTGGCGCCACATCCAGCGGAACCAGCCGAGGACGCCGATGCCGACCGGGGCCTCCGACTCCTCGGGGGCGGTGCTGAGGCGCTCGGCGTCGAGCTCGCCGCCCTCGGTGGTCAGGGTCTTGGTGTCGCCCACGGTCAGATTCCGATCGTGACGTCGTTGGTGAGGACCTGCAGGTTGTTGACCAGCTCCGACCAGGCTCCGGTCACCAGGAGCAGGCCGACCACGACGAGCATGCCGCCGCCGAGCCGCATCACCCCCTGGTAGTGCCGCTTGACCCAGCCGAAGGCACCGAGCGCCCTGCGGAAGGCGAGCGCGGCCAGGACGAACGGTACGCCGAGGCCGATGCAGTAGACGGACATCAGGAGCGCGCCGCGTCCCGCGCTGGCCTGGTCGATCGAGAGGGTCAGGATCGACGACAGCGTCGGGCCGATGCAGGGCGTCCAGCCGACGCCGAACACGATGCCCAGCAGCGGTGCGCCGAGCAGGCCGACCGCCGGGCGGCGGTGGGTGCGCACCTCGCGCATGCTGAGGCCGGGCAGCAGGCCCATGAAGGCGAGGCCCATGACGATCGTCACCACGCCCATCACGATGTCGATCGCCCGCTGGTGCTCCTGGAGCGTCCGGCCGAACTCGCCGAACAGCGCCCCGCCGGAGACGAAGACGGCGGTGAAGCCGAGCACGAACAGCGCGGAGCCGAGGAGCATCCGGCCGCGCCGGGCGCCCTTCGCGTCCGCGAGGTCGGCGGCGGACAGCCCCGTCACGTAGGAGAGGTAGCCGGGGACGAGCGGCAGCACGCAGGGCGAGAAGAAGGAGACCAGCCCGGCGGCGAGGGCGATCGGCAGCGCGAGCACGAGGGCCCCGCTGAACACCGTCTCGTTGGTGCCGAACGCCGCGAGCGCGCTCACTTCTGCTCCGCGAGGACCGGAGTGATCATCTTCTCCAGGTCCTCGGTGGAGAGCGCGCGCATCGCCCGGGCGGCGAGCCGGCCCTCGCGGTCGACCACGATGGTGGTCGGGATGGACTGCGGGTTCAGGCTGCCCTTGGGGAAGCGCAGGATCTGGGTGCCGTCCGGGTCGTACAGGCTCGGGTAGGTGATGCCGGTCTGCTGCTCGAAGCGGACGGCGTTCGCCGGGTTGACGTCCCGGGTGTTGATGCCGAGGAACTGGACGCCCTGCGACCGGTACTTCTCCGAGACCTCCTGGAGGTTCTTGCCCTCCGCCCGGCAGGGGCCGCACCAGGAGCCCCAGATGTTGAGGACGACGACCTTGCCCTTGTGGTCGGAGAGCGACACGGGCTTGCCGTCGAGGGTCTTGCCGGTGATGTCCGGCGCCGCCTTCCGCTCCGCCGGGCTCGCGGTGGCGATGCCGGCCTTGCCGGTGATGAAGCCGGCCTGCCCGTCTCCGCCGGATGTGCCGGAGCTGCTGCAGGCGGTCAGTGCGAGCGCGGCGGCCGCGCCGAGGGTGGCGGCGAGGCGGGCGCGGCGGCGGGTCGTCCCAGACATGTGAAAAGTTTCGCATGGGACTTTGGGCAGGTTTGAGGGGGTCCGACGTTAGGTATCGAACCCCCTCTGACCTGCAGTTTCTGTACTTATGATCCCCTTAGCCCGGGCATTTCGCCGCTGTGGCGGCGGTCACTCGGGAGGGTGCCGGCAAGGGCTCGCGCGGGGCCGGCGGGAGACCGTGGAAGGTCTCAGGCGCCGAAGCTCTTGCCGACCGGCTTGTCCTTGCCGCCCTTGCCGACCAGGTGGGCCGGCAGCAGGTCCCGGGCGGGCTCCCGGTAGCCGATCGAGACGATCCGGTCGCCCTCGTAGGTGAAGCTGGTCAGCGAGGCCAGCGAGCACTGCCGGTTGCGCGGGTCGTGCCACAGGCGGCGGCGCTCGGCGAAGGAGCGGACGATCCAGATCGGCAGCTGGTGGCTGACGCAGACCGCCTCGTGCCCGCGCGCGGCGTCCCGGGCCGCGGCGAGCGCGCCCATCATCCGCACGACCTGCTCGATGTACGGCTCGCCCCAGGAGGGCTTGAACGGGTTGGTCAGGTGCTTCCAGTAGCCCGGGTTCTTCAGCGAGCCGTCGCCGACGCCGAAGGTCTTGCCCTGGAAGATGTTGTCCGCCTCGATCAGCCGCTCGTCGACGGCCACCTCCAGGCCGTGCGCCTTGCCGATCGGCTCGGCGGTCTCCTGGGCGCGCTCCAGCGGCGAGGCCACCACGTGGGTGATGTCCCGGTCGGCGAGGTGCTCGGCGACCCGGTCGGCCATCTGCCGGCCGAGCTCGGAGAGGTGGTAGCCGGGGAGGCGCCCGTAGAGGATGCCCTCCGGGTTGTGCACCTCTCCGTGGCGCATCAGGTGGACGACGGTGGTCTCGCTGGTCACGCGGCCTCCTCGGTGGCCTCGGCGGCGGCCCGCGCGGCGGCGGGCAGGGCGGCGGCGATCCGCTCGATCGCCCGCTCGTCGTGGGAGGACGAGACGAACCAGGACTCGAACGCCGAGGGCGGCAGGTAGACGCCCTGGGACAGCATCGAGTGGAAGAAGCCGTTGAAGCGGAACGCCTGCTGGCGGCGGGCCGCGTCGTAGTCGTTCACCTGCTCCTCGGTGAAGAACACCGAGAACATGTTCCCGGCCTTCTGCAGCCGGTGCGCCACGCCCTCCTTGGCGAGCGCCTCGGTGACCAGGCCGGAGACCTGCTCGGCGACCCGGTCCACGGCGGCGTACACCTCGTCGGTGCAGTGGCGCAGCTGGGCGAGGCCGGCGGCGGTGGCGATCGGGTTGCCGGACAGCGTGCCCGCCTGGTAGACCGGCCCGGCCGGGGCCAGGTACGCCATGACGTCGGCGCGGCCGCCGAAGGCCGCGGCCGGGAAGCCGCCGCCCATGACCTTGCCGAAGGTGAGGAGGTCCGGCGCCCAGCCCTCCCGGGCGGCCTCCAGGCCGTACCAGCCGGCCTTGGAGACGCGGAAGCCGGTCATCACCTCGTCGGAGATGAAGAGCGCGCCGTCGGCCCGGCAGAGCTCGGCCAGGCCCCGGTTGAAGCCGGGCAGCGGCGGGACGACGCCCATGTTGCCGGGCGAGGCCTCGGTGATCACGCAGGCGATCTCGCCGGGGTGGGCGGCGAAGGCCTGCCGGACGGCGTCGAGGTCGTTGTAGGGCAGCACGATGGTGTCGCCGGCCTGGGCGCCGGTGACGCCCGGGGTGTCCGGCAGCGCGAAGGTCGCCACGCCGGAGCCGGCCGCGGCCAGCAGCGCGTCGACGTGGCCGTGGTAGCAGCCGGCGAACTTCACGATCTTGGAGCGGCCGGTGAAGCCGCGGGCCAGCCGGATCGCCGACATGGTGGCCTCGGTGCCGCTGGAGACCAGGCGGACCTGCTCCACCGGCGCCACCCGGGCGGTGATCTCCTCGGCCAGCTCGACCTCGCCCTGACCGGGGGTGCCGAAGGAGGTGCCGCGGCCGACCGCCTGCTGCACCGCCTCGATCACCGCCGGGTGCGCGTGGCCCAGGATCATCGGACCCCACGAGCAGACCAGGTCGACGTACTCGCGGCCGTCGGCGTCGGTCAGCCAGGGGCCGCTGCCGGACACCATGAAGCGCGGCGTGCCGCCGACCGCGCGGAAGGCGCGGACTGGCGAGTTCACGCCACCGGGGGTCACGACGGAGGCGCGCTCGAACAGCTCCAGGGACTGCGGAGCCTCGTACGGATAGCTGGGAAGGCCGGTCCGCGGGGCGCTCTCGGACCGGCTCTCGGGGTTGCTCACGGGGTTGGTCACCAGAACATGCTCTCAAATCGTGTCCTTGCCCAATGCATGCCGGACCCGATCATCTGGAACGATGATCCGTGTGCTGCTGCCTTGACCGGGGGTTCGGACGGTACGGTTGTCCGTGCGACCGTCGCGAAGGATTCCGGCCGAGAGCCGTGGGTCCGGGGGCACAGCGGGACGCACGTCCCGGGATCGGGCCGAGGGACGCCGGGGGGCGACCGCTCGGACCGTGCCAGGCAGGCCGCTACGACGCGGCCGTTGGGCGATGCGGACAAAGCAGTGTGTACGGCGGCACAAGACGGGTAAGTGGCACGTTCGGAAGGACACCGGGCGTGTGGGGGTCTGTCGATTCCGGCGAATTCCGGTGAGGATGGTCCGAGTGTCCGAGGCGCAGGACGGCTTCGAGGAGGCCACGGGTGGCCCCCGTCCCTCCGCGGAGGCCGCGCACGGGGGTACGGGTACAGGCGGCAGGGAAAGGCGGGGCGAGGGACGCGTGGGAGTCACCTACAAGTACTTCGGCGCACCCGACCGGGCCACCGCGGCGAGAGTCCCCACCGCGCTCGGGCCGGGCGGCCTCGGCCTGGAGGCCGGCGAGCTCGGTGCCCTGGGGCGGCTGGGCGACCTCATGGAGACCAGCGGCTCGCTGAACGGGCACCTCTCCACCAAGATCAAACCGGAGACCATGAGCGCCATGGTCCTCACCGGCATCCAGGGCGTCCCCCTGCACCAGGTCCCGCCGCTGGAGCT
Organism: Kitasatospora sp. NPDC051914; assembly: GCF_040680995.1. Classification (NCBI taxonomy): domain Bacteria; kingdom Bacillati; phylum Actinomycetota; class Actinomycetes; order Kitasatosporales; family Streptomycetaceae; genus Kitasatospora; species Kitasatospora sp. NPDC051914. Next base: position 68,833 of record NZ_JBFAXX010000021.1, on the reverse strand, counting down.
GGTCGTCCTGCACCCCGACTACGCGGTCGTCCAGCTGCCGCACAACGTGGTCGAACCGCTCCGCAAGGCGGACGAGACCCAGCTCGGCGCCGCGGCCTTCATCTGGTCGACCGTGCCGGACCGGCGCGGTCCGCGCGACGCCTTCGTGATCTACCAGATGCTCCACGAGTGGCAGGACTTCGCCAACCGCCTGCACGACGCCGGCCACCAGCTGTACTGCCTGGTCTGGCCCTGAGGCGGGGCTCCGCCCCCTCGGACACCACCGACCGCCCCCGGCCTGCAGGCCGGGGGCGGTCGGTGTCCGTGCGGTGTCCTGCGGAGCCGGTGCGGGGTCAGCCCTGCGCGGGCGGGTCCTGGATGCGGGCCGCCGCGAAGGCGGCGAGGGCCTCGGCGATCAGGGTCTCGGCCGCGGCACGGTCGACCCCGAGGCCGGAGAGCGGACCTTCGCCGTCCTCCAGCTCCAGGAGCGCGAGCAGGACGTGCTCGGTGCCGACGTAGTTGTGCCCCAGCCGCAGCGCCTGACGGAAGGTCAGCTCCAGCGCCTTGCGGGCGCGGGCGTCGTACGGGATCAGGTCGGGCAGCTCCCCGCCGGCCGGCGGCAGGGCGGCCGAGAGGGCCTCGCGCAGGGCCTCCGGGGTGACGCGCTGGGCGAGGAGGGCCTGGACCGCGAAGCCCTCCGGCTCGGCGAGCAGGCCCAGGGCCAGGTGCTCGGGGGCGATCTCGGCGTTGCCCGCCGCGCGGGCCTCGTTCTGCGCCGCCATGACGACGTTGCGGGCCCGGTCGGTGAAGCGGTTGAAGCCCTGGCCCGGGTCGAGGTCGGCGGGGCCGCCCGCGCCCGGGTCCTTGGGCACGAAGCGCTTCTGGGCGGCCTGCCGGGTCACCCCCATGCTCCGGCCGATGTCCGTCCAGGACGCGCCGGAACGGCGGGCCTGGTCCACGAAGTGGCCGATCAGGTGGTCGGCGATCTCGCCGAGGTGGTCCGCGGCGAGCACCGCGTCGGCGAGCTGGTCGAGCGCGTCGGTGTGGACCTTCTTGATGGCCGCGATGAGGTCGTCGAGCCGTACGGGATTGGTCATCTGCACGGGGTTCACCATGCGTCAACCATAGGTTGACACCCCTGGGGTGTCAACCCTTGGTTGACAGTGGCGGCGGCATCGGCGGTACGGGGCTCAGCCCCACGGCTCCTCCTCGTCCTGCGGGCCCCACAGCTCCGCCCGGTCGAAGGCGTCGGGGGTGTCCACCCAGCCGGAGGCCAGGACCAGCCGGGAGGTGCGGTGCACGGCGAGGAAGCCGAACGGACGGTCCGTGGTGAACAGCACCCGGCGCACCCGGTACGGCGGTGACATCGCCGCCCCCACAGCGGTCGCGACGGCGGAGACCGCGGCGGCACGGAAGCCCAGGGCACCGAAGCTCGCGGTCGCGGCCTGGGCGGCCGCCTCGACCACGAGCGGCGGGTCCGCACAGATCCCCGGGAGGTGGCCGCTGCCGTCGGGTTCCTGCAGGGAGACCGTCTCCAGCCCGAAACAGGCGGCGTCCGCCAGCAGGTCGTGCTGCGCCTGCACCGTGAAGCGTGCGACGTGGGCGAAGAGTTCGTGCTCCGGGACGGAGCTGCGCGATGCCAGGACCAGGACTCCCGGGCCCGCCTCGCCGTACGGCAGCAGGTCGCCGGTCACCCGGCGGTGCCGGCCCGCGAGGATGCCGAGGCCGCCGGAGAGCACCTCTCCCGAACGGGCGTCCTGCTCACCGACCAGCAGATGGACGTCGATGCCGTTGCCGCCGAGCACCCGCAGTTCGGAGACCCTGCCCGTCGGCGTCTCCGCAACCGCGACCCGATCCAGCAGGGAGGTCGTCCGGTACAGGCCGGCGAATTCCCGCCCGGCCCACGGCCCCGTCCCGACATCGAGAGAACCCGGCCTGAACGGGCGTATCCAGTCGGTGCGGACGGCCAGCGCCGCGGCGAGCAGCAGCGCGGTGCCGGGCACGACCTCCAACGGGAAGGCGTCGATCTGCCCGTCAGTGTGACGGGAGGCCCAGGCGTCCAACCGGGCCTGGATGTCGGAGCCTTCGAGCGGCTGGTGCACATGGGCCGGGAGCCCGGCCGTCCAGTCCGGGGAGACCCGCAGCCCCGGCGCGGTCCACAGCCCGACGGCGGCCGCGACGCCGGGCAGCCTTCCCAGGGCGGCGAGGAGTTCGCGGGAGCGCTCGGCCGCGTCCGCAGCCGGCACCCCGAGCGCGTCCGCGAGCTCCTTGCCCGCGACGCCGTCCGCCCCGGAGGCGAGCGCGGCGAGCAGCGGCCACAGCCCGGCCGCGGTGAACACGGTGCCGCCCTCGGTGGGGACGCGGCCCGCCCAGCGCTCGGTCAGCGAATTGACGGCCCGTACGGTCGTGTTCGAAAGCATGCTCCCCGCCCTGCAGCACCAGTGGTCCGCCGCAGCCTAGGCCCGCGCTGCTGCCCCGGCCAGCGGATTTCCCGTACACCGCAACCGCCCCGGCGGGGAACGCAACGGGCCGCCGGCCCGCGTCCCAGGAGGAGGGGACGGGGGCGGCGGCCCGAACGGTGCGGAATCGACCGGTGGACGGCCGGCGGGCTCGGGGCCCGGTCAGCCGACGTTGGCGCAGGAGTTGCCGAACGCCGGGTTCAGCAGGCCGATGACGTCGATCGAGTTGCCGCACAGGTTGACGGGCACGTGCACCGGAACCTGGATGCTGTTGCCCGAGGCGACGCCCGGGGAACCGGCCGCGACACCCTCGGCGCCGCTGCTCGCCATGGCGGTGCCGGCACCGGCAGCGACGATGCCCACGACGGCGGCGCCGACAGCGGCGGCCTTCTTGACGCTCATTTGAGTCTCCTCGTTGTTCGGTTCTTCCATGGGCCGCACAGGCTCGGCACGGAAGGGCACGGGACGTGCACCGGGCCCAACGAGGTCTGCTCGGTGCGGTACCGAACCGACCGTGACATTCACCCGGACGCAGTAGTGAAGGCATTCGGGTGATCGTGGGATCGGCCCGTTTCCCCGGGCGGCCGCCGTCGTTCTTCCCTGCGTACCGGCTCCACCGGTGCGGCCCGGGGCCTCCCCGGCCGTGCCGGACCCACCCGCCCGAGCGGGCCCGCGGCGCCCCACCGGCCCGCGGCGCACCCCGATGCGGGACAAGCGAACAGAAAGAGACTGCACCATGCGCAAGATCGCCTACGGCGTGTTCGGCACCGTTGCCTCAGCGGCCGTGCTGCTCGGCGGCGCCGCCGCCGCGTCCGCCTCGGGCGCGACGGCCGAGGGCGTCGCGGCCGGCTCCCCCGGCGTGCTCTCGGGCAACCTCGTCCAGGTCCCGGTGCACGTCCCGGTCAACGTCTGCGGCAACACCGTGAACGTGATCGGCCTGCTGAACCCCGCGTTCGGCAACGCCTGCGCCAACGCCTGACCCCGACGGCCGCCCTGCGGCCGCCATCCGGCCCGCGGGCCGGCCCACGACTCCCAGGGGGAGCCCTCCGGCGACCTCCTGGCAGCGCCCGGTGCCGCCAAGTCCCCACCGTGCGGGACACGGTGGCGGGGCGCACGAACGAACGCGGCCGACGGCCCGCCCGAGCCACGGGCGATCCACGCCGATCGGGCTGCGGAGCAACCAGCACGGAGCATCCAGGAAATGCCGGGCGGTGACACCTGTTCGCCCGGCGCCCGCCCTCCGGCCACGGAAGGCCGGGCACGAACCGAAGGAACAATCCCATGCGCACGTTCAAGAAGGCTGCTGTCCTCACCGTCGCCGCCGCCGGCCTGGTCGCCTCCGGCGCCGGTGTCGCCGCCGCCAGCTCCGGGGCCGAGGGCGTCGCCTCCGGCTCCCCGGGTGTGCTGTCCGGCAACCTCGTCCAGGTCCCGGTGCACGTCCCGGTCAACGTCTGCGGCAACACCGTCAACGTGATCGGCGCCCTGAACCCGGCGTTCGGCAACTCCTGCGCCAACGCCGGCTGAAACAGCGGCGGCTGACGCCGTCTCCGCGCCGCATCCGGCCCTGCCGGGTGCGGCGCATCCTCCCCGTGTGTGATTAGGAGATCGACTCCCATGCAGAACGTGAAGAAGGCCGCCGTCCTCACCGCCGCGGCCGGCATCGTCCTCGGCGGTGCCGGCGCTGCCAGCGCCGGCTCCGGAGCCGAGGGTGCGGCGGCGGGCTCGCCCGGCGTCCTCTCCGGCAACCTGCTGCAGGTGCCGGTGCACGTCCCGGTGAACGTCTGCGGCAACACCGTCAACGTGATCGGCGCCCTGAACCCGGCGTTCGGCAACTCCTGCGCCAACGTGGACGCGCCGGAGGTCGAGGAGGACTGCTGATCACCGCGATCGGCACCACTCGTGCGTCTGCCCCCCGGCCGGTGGCCGGGGGGCAGTTCGCGTCGGCGCCGTCGGCGCCGCCGGGCCGCGGCCCGGCCATCCCAGCGAACAAGAAGGGTTCAGCCATGGTGCTGAAGACGACCGGTACCGGCCTGCTGGCCGCGCTCGGCGCGGCCGCCGTGGTGGGCGCCGCGGCCGGCCCGGCCTCCGCCGCCGGGCAGACCGCCCCGGCCGGGCTGCCCCGGCCCACCGCCCAACTGCAGTCGACCGACACCGGGCACGTGGTCGAGGGCACCACCAGCGCGCTCGGGTACGCGGTGGCCCCGGTGAAGACCCTGCGGCTCGACCCCTGGGCGCAGTCCTCCGCCGACGTGCTCAACAACGGCGTGGCCGTCCAGCCGGACAACGGCGTGCCGCAGGTCGGCACCGCGCCGCTCACCGCGCCGCTCAGCGCCGGCGGCGGCGCACAGGACCTGCCCGTGGTCGGCCCGGCGCTCGGCCTGCTGCCAGGCTGACCTGCCCGGCTGACCTGTCCGACGGCCACGCCGTACGGCTACGGCCGCGCACACCGAGGAGCCCGGCACCCCCGAGGGGGTGCCGGGCTCTCCTGCACCTGCGCCGGCTCACACCGCGGGCTGGGCCAGGACGTTGTCGGACAGCGCGCCCGTGGCGGCCGCGGTGAGGTTGCCGACGGTGTCGGTGACGGAGACCTTCTGGTCGTCGCCGCCGAGCGAGGCCTTGGCACCGGGGACGGCCTGCACGGGTGCGGTCACCAGCTGCGGGTCGAGCTCGCCGAAGGAGAGCGCCCCGTCGGCGAACTCCCCGCTGTGGTCGGTGGCGTAGCGCACCGGCTGGCCGAGCTCCAGCGCCGGCCCTGCCGTCCGGATCGGGGCGGCGGGCACGTTGAGGACGGCCTGGCCGAGCTCGGTGCCGGAGTCGGCGGCGGGCAGCGGCACCACGGCGTCGACGGCGGGGCCGACCCGGCCGGTGTTGACCGCGGGGACGATGCGGTCCGGGACGAGCTGGGAGCCCGGGCGCTCCTCGGGCACCGGCGGCTGCAGCGGCGAGGCGGGCAGCCCGCCGGAGAGCGTGCCGGTCTGGGTGAGCAGCGGCAGCGGGACGTTGAACGGCACCTCCTGGCCCGCGAGGCCGTCCTCGACGGCCGCCACTTCGCCGGGGGTCATCGGCCGGGCCTCGGCCGCGCCCTGGGCGGAGACGACGCCGGCCCCGACCGCGAGCAGCAGGGCACCGGTGGCCCGCTTGGAGAGCTTCATGCAATTCACCGTTCTGTCCGAGTGCGTTCTACCGGGGCTGTCCCGCAGGGAGAGCCCTGGCGGAAAAGCAATCTGCGCAACGACCGACCACGGGCCGGATTGCGGCGGTTGACCGTTACGAGCTAATAGTCGGACCGGAATACCACCGACCTGATGATCAATCAGACGCCTGCGAAGAATCTGCGTAACTTTCCCGGCCGTCGTTCTTTTAACCCGATGTCGCAGCTCGACGGCGACACGACCGGGATCGACGAATACCGCGTTCGGCCGCCGAGCCGCCGCACCCGAGCATTTCAGAGAGGTATCTCCCATGCTGAAGAAGACCTTCGCGGGCCTCGGCCTGGCGGCCGCCGCCCTCGCCACCGCCGCGGCCCCGGCCGGCGCGATCGGCAACTCGGACGGCTCCGCCGGCTCGATCCAGGGCAACGGCGGCACCAACGCCACCGGTACCTGGGGCAACCACAGCCCCAACTTCCACTTCGCCGACAACCCGAACGTCTGCCTCCCCGAGATCCACAACATCGGCGTGGCCGTGCTCGGCGTGGCGGTTCCGGTCGAGGTCGACGCGCTGAACAACCAGCCCAAGCAGACCTGCGTGGTCGGCCAGGGCACCCTCGGCAGCGGCGACGGCGGCGTGTCCCACCTGATCGGCTGACGGTCGCTCACCGCTGCGCCCCGGGGCCGGCACCCCGGATCCCGACCCCCGCTCCGGCCGCTCCCCCGGCCGGGGCTGCGCACGACGCCCGACGTGAGCCACCCGCCGGGCCGAGGCTCCATCCATCCAGAACCTCCCACGAAGGAAACGCAGAGATGATCAAGAAGGCTCTCGCCGCTGCCGGCGTCGCCGCCGCCGGTGTCGCCATGGCCGCCGCCCCCGCGATGGCGATCGGCGACGGTGCCGCGACCTCCATCCAGGGCAACGGCGGCACCAACGCAACCGGCACCACCGGTGACCACAGCCCGAACTACCACACCCTGGACAACCCGAACCTCTGCCTGCCCGAGGTCCACAACATCGCGGTGGGCGCGGTCGTCGGCCTGGCCGTGCCGATCGAGGTCCCGGTCCTCAACAACCAGCCGCAGCAGACCTGCGTGGTGGGCCAGAACACCGTGGGCAGCGGCGACGGCGGCGTGTCCCACCTGATCGGCTGATCCTGCCGGTCCGATCTGCCGCCGGGCCCGGGGGAGCCGCTCCTCCGGGTCCGGCGGTTGCCGTTCCGCGTCCGGCCGCCGACCGGCCCCGGGTCTCCGCACCTCCCCGACGCCGGCCGGGGCCGTTCCGCACAGCGGTCCCGGTGAGGTGGCGTTCGGGTGACGGTACGTCAGGCCGGGCGCGTGGTTGCCGGGCCGGGGCGGCTTGTTGTGATCAGTTGAGTCCGCATCACCGTCGTAGAGAGGACCCCTCCATCATGAAGAGCATGCTCGGCAAGGCCCTGCTGACCGCCGTCGGCGCGCTGGCCGTGGCCGGCGTCGCGGCGCCCGCCCAGGCGCACGTGGACGCGGGCGGCGGCGTCCACCTGGTCGCCACCGCCGACGACCCGTTCGTCGCGGGCGAGGGCCACGGCTGGGCCGAGACCAGCAACATCTCCGTGATCGGCCAGGAGTGGGGCTGGGCGACCAGCACGGCCATCGGCGGCGGCACCGAGGGCGAGGCCCACATCGGCTGACCCGGCCGCACGACGCAGGAGGCCGGGCCGCGGGATTCCGCGGCCCGGCCTCCTGGCGTCCAGGGGCGTTCGGGCGCCCTGATCGGCTGCCCGGGTGCCTTGGAGGAACGCCTAGCGCAGCATCCCCGCGGCCTCGACCGCCCAGTAGGTGAGGATCTGCTCGGCGCCGGCCCGGCGGATCGAGGTGAGCGTCTCCAGGATGATCCGCTCGCGGTCCACCCAGCCGTTGGCGGCGGCGGCCTCGACCATCGCGTACTCGCCGGAGACCTGGTACGCGGAGACCGGCACCGGGGAGGCGTCGGCGATCTGCCGCAGCACGTCCAGGTAGGCCATGGCGGGCTTCACCATGACCATGTCGGCGCCCTCGGCGATGTCCTGCTCCAGCTCGCGCAGCGACTCGCGGGCGTTCGCCGGGTCCTGCTGGTAGGCCTTGCGGTCGCCCTTCAGCGAGGAGCCGACCGCCTCGCGGAACGGCCCGAAGAAGGCCGAGGCGTACTTGGCGGTGTAGGCGAGGACGCCGGTGTCCTGGTGGCCGGCCTCGTCCAGGGCCCGCCGGATCACACCGATCTGACCGTCCATCATGCCGGACGGGCCGACCAGGTGGACGCCCGCGTCGGCCTGCACCACGGCCATCTCGGCGTAGCGCTCCAGGGTGGCGTCGTTGTCGACCGAGCCGTCCTCGGCGAGCACGCCGCAGTGGCCGTGGTCGGTGTACTCGTCCAGGCAGAGGTCGGACATGACGACCAGCTGGTCGCCGACCTCGGCGACCACGTCGCGGATGGCCTGCTGCAGGATGCCGTCCGGGTTGGTGCCCTCGCTGCCGACCGCGTCCTGCACCTCGGGCACGCCGAACAGCATGATGCCGCCCAGGCCGGCCTCGGCGGCCTCCACGGCGGCCCGGCGCAGGGTGTCCCGGGTGTGCTGGACGACGCCGGGCATCGAGGTGATCGGCTTCGGCTCGGTGATGCCCTCGCGGACGAAGGCGGGGAGGATCAGTTCGGCCGGGTGCAGGCGGGTCTCGGCGACCAGTCGGCGCATGGCCGGGGTCGAGCGGAGGCGGCGCGGGCGTACGGTCGGGAATTCGGCGGACAACTGCTGCTTCTCTCTCACGACACGAAACCGCCGGGGAGGCTCGTGGCCTCCCCGGCGGCGGGGTTCAGCGGGCGGCCTTGCGGCGCGACCCGGGGCGGCGCTCGCTCGGCCGGTAGACCGGCTCGCCGGCGGCGACCGCGGTGTCCCGGCGGCGGGCGCCGAATTCGGCGAGGGCCTGGGCGAGCGCGGCGGCGGACGGCGCGGGCGCCATCACGTCGACCCGCAGGCCGTGCTCCTCGGCCGTCTTGGCGGTGGCCGGGCCGATGCAGGCGATGACGGTCACGTTGTGCGGCTTGCCGGCGATGCCGACCAGGTTCCGCACGGTGGAGGACGAGGTGAAGAGCACCGCGTCGAAGCCTCCGCCCTTGATCGCCTCGCGGGTCTCGGCCGGCGGCGGCGAGGCGCGCACCGTGCGGTACGCGGTCACGTCGTCGACCTCCCAGCCGAGTTCGACCAGGCCGGCGACGAGCGTCTCGGTGGCGATGTCGGCGCGCGGCAGCAGCACCCGGTCGATCGGGTCGAAGACCGGGTCGTAGGGCGGCCAGTCCTCCAGCAGGCCGGCCGCGGACTGCTCGCCGGAGGGCACCAGGTCGGGCTTCACGCCGAAGTCGACCAGGGCCTGCGCGGTGGTCTCGCCGACCGCGGCGACCTTGATGCCGGCGAAGGCGCGGGCGTCCAGACCGTACTCCTCGAACTTCTCCCGGACGGCCTTCACGGCGTTGACCGAGGTGAACGCGATCCACTCGTAGCGGCCGGTCACCAGGCCCTTGATGGCGCGCTCCATCTGCTGCGGGGTGCGCGGGGGCTCCACCGCGATGGTCGGCACCTCCTGCGGGACGGCGCCGTAGCCGCGCAGCTGGTCGGACAGGCCGTGCGCCTGCTCCTTCGTCCGCGGGACGAGCACGTTCCAGCCGAACAGCGGCTTGGTCTCGAACCACGAGTGCGAGGCCCGGTGGGCGACCTGCTCGCCCACCACGGCTATCACCGGCGTCGCCGGGTCGACCGGGGCCGACACCGGGGAGGGCAGCACCCGGGCCGCCTTCAGGTCGGCGGCGATGCCGGCCAGCGTGGAGGTGAAGGTCCGCTGCCGGGTGGTGGTGCCGGACAGCGTCGCCGAGAGCGCGGCCTCGGGCTTGCGGCCGTTGGCGACCAGCGCGTTGGCGGTGGCCGGCAGCTGACCGAGGGTGGTGCGGACGACCAGGGTGGTCTCCAGCGCGCCCAGGTCGACGCCGGCGCCGCCGAGCAGCGCCGCCGCGTCGACGAAGCGCACGTCGGCGCCCTGGCTGCTGCGCAGCGGCACACCCGCGTAGGCCGGCACGCCGACCGACTGGGCGACGCCGGGGATCACCTCGAAGGCGATCTCCGCGCCGGCGCAGCCGAGCATCTCCTCGGCGGCACAACCGTCGAGCCCCGGGTCGCCGTCGACGGTGCGCACCACGTGCTTGCCGGCGCGGACGGCGTCCGCGACGACCTTGGCGACGTCGAGGCCGTCCTCCTCGGCGGGGTTGTGCACCTGGACGCCGGCCGGGCAGTGCGCGCGGACGGCGGCGGCGGTCAGCGGGTCGGCGATCAGGACGTCGGCCGAGGCCAGCACGTCGACCGCGCGGAGGGTGAGGAGACCCGGGTCACCCGGGCCCGCGCCCAGGAAGGTGCAGCGGCCGGTCGGCTGGGCCGGGCCGTTGGAGGGGCTGGTGGCGGCGGTGGGGCTCATCGGTTTCGCTCCCCCATCAGGCCGGCCGCCCCCTGGTCGAGCAGCCGGGCAGCGAGCGCGCGGCCCAGCGCCGCAGCCTGCTCCTCGGCCGTCCCGTCCAGGACGAGCGGACCGGTGGCGGTCATTCTCAGCAGGGTGGCGCCGTCGGTGGTGCCGACCACGCCCTCCAGCCGCAGTTCGGTGCCGGCCCAGGTGGCCAGCGCGGCGACGGGCGCCGAGCAGCCGGCCTCCAGGGCGGCGAGCAGGGCGCGTTCGGCGACGACCGCGGCCCGGGTGGGCGTGTGGTCGAGCGCGCCGAGCTGTGCGGCGAGGCCGGCGTCCACGCATTCGACGGCGAGTGCGCCCTGGCCGGGGGCCGGGACCATCAGCTCGGGGTCGAGGTGCTCGGTGATCTCGGCGCTGCGGCCGAGCCGGTTGAGGCCGGCGGTGGCGAGCAGCACGGCGTCCAGTTCGCCGGAGGCGACGTAGCCGATCCGGGTGTCCACGTTGCCGCGGATCGGGACGGTCTCCAGGGCGGCGCCGCGGGCCGCGGCCCAGGCGTTGAGCTGGGCCATCCGGCGCGGGGAGCCGGTGCCTATCCGGGCGGCGCGGCCGCTGCCGGCGAGCTTCTCGACGAGCTCCTGGAGGGAGAGGCCGTCGCGGGCGACGAGTGCGTCGCGGAAGTCCTCGCGCTCCGGGACGGCGGCGAGCCGCAGGCCGGCGGGGGCGGCCGTGGGCAGGTCCTTGAGGGAGTGCACGGCGAGGTCGATGCGGCCCTCGAGGAGGGCGTCGCGCAGCGCCGAGACGAACACGCCGGTGCCGCCGATCTGCGCCAGCGCCTCCCGGGAGGTGTCGCCGTACGTGGTGATCTCGACCAGTTCCACCGGGCGGCCGGTGACCCGGCTCACCTCGCGCGCGACCATGCCGGACTGCGCCATCGCAAGGGCGCTGCGCCGGGTGCCGAGGCGCAGCGGCTGCTCGGGGGCGCCCGGGGGGCTGCTCAGTTGACCATTCATGGGGTGCTCGTCCAGGTCGTGCCGGTGGGGATTTACGGGGTTCATCCGGCCGCTCCGCCGTGGGCGGGTCGGCCGGCGGCCGGCGCGGACGCCGGGGTTCCGGAGACGGCGTGAACGGCCGCCGGGTCCAGGTCGAAGAGCTCGCGCAGCGCGTCCGCGTAGGAGGCGCCGCCGGGCTCGGCGGCGAGCTGCTTGACCCGCACGGTGGGGGCGTGCAGCAGCTTGTCGACGACGCGGCGCACGGTCTGGCCGATCTCGGCGCGGGAGCGCTCGTCGAGGTCGGGCAGCCGTGCTTCGAGGCGGGCGAGTTCGCCGATGACGACGTCGGAGGCCATCGACCGGAGCGCCACCACGGTGGGGGCGATCCGGGCGGCGCGCTGGGCGGCGCCGAAGGCGGCGACCTCGTCGGCGACGATGCCGGTGACGGCGTCCACGTCCCCGGCGCCGGGGCCGGCGGCGGAGTGCGCGTGGGAGAGGCTCTCGATGTCGACCAGGAGGGCGCCGGGCAGCTCGTGGACGTCGTGGTGGACGTCGCGCGGCATGGCGAGGTCGAGGAAGGCGAGCGGGCCGTCGCCGGTGCGGGCGGCGACGGCGGCGGCGACCTCGTCGGCGGTGACGACCACGCCGGCCGCTCCGGTGCAGGAGACGACCAGGTCGACGTCGGCGAGGGCCTCCGGGACCTTGGCGAAGTCGACGGTGCGGCCGGTGCCGAGGACGGCGACCAGGCGCTCGGCGCGCTCGGGGGTGCGGTTGGCGATGAGCAGGTCGGTGACGCCGGAACGCACCAGGGTGGCGGCGGCGAGCGAGCTCATCGAGCCGGCGCCGACCACCAGGACGCGCTTGCCGGCGATCTCGCCGGCGGCCGCGGCGACCTGCTCCAGGCCGAAGGTGACCAGGGACTGCCCGGCCTTGTCGATGCCGGTCTCGCTGTGGGCGCGCTTGCCGACCCGCAGGGCCTGCTGGAACAGCTCGTTGAGACCGCGGCCGGCGGTGTGCTCGTCCTGGGCGCGGGCCAGTGCGTCGCGCAGCTGGCCGAGGATCTGGCCCTCGCCGACGACCATCGAGTCCAGGCCGCAGGCCACCGAGAAGAGGTGGTGGACGGCGCGGTCCTCGTAGTGGACGTACAGGTGGGAGGTGAGCTCCTCCAGGTCGACGCCGCTGTGGTGGGCGAGCAGCAGGGACAGCTCGGCGACGCCGGCGTGGAACTTGTCCACGTCCGCGTAGAGCTCGATCCGGTTGCAGGTGTTGACCAGGGCGGCCTCGGCGACGGTGGCCGAGGCGGCGGCGTCGTGCAGCAGGCGGGTGGGGACCTCGCCGGTGAGGGCGGCGCGCTCCAGCACGCCGACGGGGGCGGTGCGGTGGCTCAGTCCGACGACGAGCAGGCTCATGCCGGCATCACCGCCGAGAGGTCGCCCTCGCCGCCGGCGGCCTGGACCGTCCTGGGGCTCTGCGCCGTCTTGGCGGCGCGGCCGGAGGCGGGCTGCGCGGCGGCGCCCTGGGCGGGCTCGGCCTTGGCGGTGCCGCCGGCGGCGCGGCGCAGCTTGGCGGCGGCGGCGCGGACGGGGCCGGGCGCGCGGTCGAGCACCGAGTCGGTGCCGCCGGGCTCCTCGCCGGCCTTGCGCTGCTCGTGGAAGGCGAGGATCTGGAGCTCTATGGAGAGGTCCACCTTGCGCACGTCCACGCCGTCCGGGACGGTCAGCACGGTGGGGGCGAAGTTGAGGATGCTGGTCACGCCGGCCTCGACGAGGCGGTCGCAGACCTGCTGGGCGGCGCCGGGCGGGGTGGTGATCACGCCGATGGAGACCTGCTGGCTCTCGACGATCTGCTCCAGCTCGTCCATGTGCCGGACGGGCAGGCCGGCGGCGGTGGAGCCGACGACGCCCGGGTCCGCGTCGAGCAGGGCGGCGACCCGGAAGCCGCGGGAGGCGAAGCCGCCGTAGTTGGCGAGGGCGTGGCCGAGGTTTCCGATGCCGACGATGACGACCGGCCAGTCCTGGGTGAGACCCAGCTCACGGGAGATCTGGTAGACCAGGTATTCGACGTCGTAGCCGACGCCGCGGGTGCCGTAGGAGCCGAGGTAGGAGAAGTCCTTGCGGAGCTTGGCGGAGTTGACGCCGGCGGCGGCGGCCAGTTCCTCGGAGGAGACGGTGGGGACGGACCGCTCGGAGAGCGCGGTCAGGGCCCGCAGGTAGAGGGGGAGGCGGGCGACGGTCGCCTCCGGGATGCCCCGGGCACGCGAGGGTCGGCGCGCGGCGCCGGTGTCGGGCGCCTGCGAACTGCTCTGGGTGGGTCGGCCGATTGCCACGGTGCTCCCGAGGGTGAAGCTGGGCTTAGGCAGCCAGGCTATGCGTTTGTGAACGTGTGCACAAAGATGGTGTCCGATTTGTCCCTCCACAGTGATGCGCATCACTCACCGCCCGGCGCCGTCGGCACCGCCTCGGCCGCCACCGCGGCGCCCCGGTCGGGCAGCCCCGGTGCGGCCGCGCCCAGCGGCCACGGGCCCAGCGCGGCCTCCCGCCGCAGCAGCGGCACCGCCTCCCCCTCGGCCAGCGAGCGGGCCCGGCCGAGCCGCGGCCAGGGGACGGACGCGGCGGCCCGGAGCGGCTCCCGGCGGTCGGCCGGGGGCAGCGCCTCGGCGCGGACGTAGTGGCGCAGCAGGTCGGCGGCGGCCCGGGCGTCGCCCATCGCGGTGTGCGCCGGGTACCAGCCGAGTCCGGCGGCCTCGACGCAGGCGGCGAGGCCCCAGCCGGTGGCGGCGGGCAGGTGGGTGCGGGCGAGGTGCATGGTGCAGAGCAGTTGGACGGGCGGCAGCGGCACCCCGATCCGGGCGAACTCTCGCTCCAGGAAGGCGTGGTCGCAGGAGACGTGGTGGCCGACCATGACCCGCCCGGCCAGCAGGTCGAGCAGGTAGGGGGCGACCTCGCGGAAGCGCGGGGCGCCGACCACGTCGTCCTGGGTGATCCGGTGCACATGGGTCGGACCGACCGGCCCGGCGGGGTCGACCAGGGTGGAGAAGGCCTCCTCGGTGCGGAGGCTGCCGTCCAGCAGGACGACCGCGACCTCGACGACCCGGTGCCGCCAGGGGCTGCGGCCGGTGGCCTCGACGTCGACGACGGCATAGCCGCCCATCGCGCTCTCTCCTTCGCCTGCAGGCCCCCGGCGGACACGAAACAGGCTCGATCGTAAGCCGACGAATTCACCGATTTGCCGGATGATCTCTATCGGCTAGGCAACGATTCGGTCCGCCGCCCCCGCCGACGGCGGGGGCGGCCCGGGGTTCCGCGGGCGGCGGAGAGGCGTGGGCGGGCGGGGACGCCTCAGGCGCCGAGGGCGGCGCGCAGCCGGCGCTCGTCCACCCGCCAGAAGTCGTGCTGGCGGCCGTCGATCAGGGTCACCGGGATCTGCTCGGCGTACTCGCGGTACAGCGCCTCGTCCTGGGTGATGTCCTTCTCCTCGAAGGCGGCGCCGAGCTCGCCGGTGACCCGGAGGAGGACGGTGCGGGCGTCGTCGCACAGGTGGCAGCCGGGCTTGCCGATCAGGGTGACGACCCGGTCGGCGGGCTTCTTGTTCTTGTCGCGTCGCAGCAGGCTCACCCCGCCATTGTGCGCCCGTGGCGCGGGTCACTGCTCCGATGCGCACCGTTAACGGCACCTGCACGCGGGCGTCACGGGAAGAGTCGGCGGGTCTGGCTATGCTCGGTCCATGGTCGCGCTACGAAGGCTCCACCTCGCAAGGCGTTCCTCCGACGAGCGGACGGCGCTGGCGGGCGAGGCCGCCGCCGACGCGGCCGAGGCCGACCTGCTCGCCGTCGCCGCCCGGCGCGCGGAGCGGAACGGCAGCGCCGCGGTGAAGGCAGAGAAGCCGGAGAAGGCCGAGAAGCCGGGGCGTCCGCCCAAGGCACCCGCCGAGGACCACACCCCGACCCCGGACGACCCGCGGGCCGCCGCCTTCTTCGACTGCGACAACACGATCCTGCGCGGCGCCGCCATGTTCTACCTGGGCGTCGGCCTGTACCGCCGCCGCTTCTTCACCCGCCGCGACGTCGCCCGGTTCGTCTGGCAGCAGGCGTGGTTCCGGCTGCACGGCTCGGAGGACCCGGCGCACATCGCGGACGCCCAGGACACCGCGCTCGGCCTGGTCGCCGGCAAGCGGACGGCCGAGCTGGAGCAGATCTGCGAGGAGATCTTCGAGGAGGTCATCGCGGACAAGGTGTGGCCGGGCACCCGCGCCCTCGTCCAGATGCACCTGGACGCCGGCCAGCGGGTCTGGCTGGTCACGGCCGCGCCCCAGGAGATCGCCCGGATCATCGCCCGACGGCTCGGCATGACCGGCACCCTGGCCACGGTCGCCGAGACGGCCGACGGCGAGTACACCGGCAGGCTGGTCGGCGGGCTGCTGCACGGCCCGGCCAAGGCCGCCGCGGTGCAGGCGCTGGCCCGCCGGGAGCAGCTGGACCTCGCCCGGTGCGCGGCGTTCAGCGACTCCGCCAACGACATCCCGATGCTCAGCCTGGTCGGCCACCCCTACGTGGTGAACCCGGACGCCCCGCTGCGGCGGCACGCCCGGGCCAACGGCTGGCGGGTCCGCGACTTCCGGACGGGCCGCAAGGCCGCCAGGGTCGGCCTGCCGGCCGCCGTGGGTCTCGGCGTCGCAGCGGGCGCCACCGCCGCCGCCCTCGCCGTCCACCGCCGGCGGCGCCCGGCCTGACGGTCCGCCACCGGACGGGCTGCGCCGGGGCCGCCCCGGAACCGGGCGACCCGGGCCTTCGCCGTCCACTCCGCAGGTGGGAACCGCTCACACGGAAGGGCGACCCCGGAGGGCAACTGCCGGTCGGGTCCGCTTCGTTGCCGACCGGATCCGATCGTTCGGCGCCTCGGGAAAGTTGTGGGTTACCGGACCCCGAGGCAGGGAAACCGCCCGCCGTTCACCCGAATCGGTCACACCGCGTCGGCAATCGATCACGCATTGCGTGCCCCGACCGGGCCGGGCCGATCAGTACCGGCTGAATATGCGCGCCATCCGGATCTCAAACGACCAGTTCCGCCACAGCGTGTAGCCGTCATTGCACAAAGCGTTATCCTCTCCTGGATGCACGGCACCTGCGTGTCCCCCCGGCGGGGGCCGGGGGCGTGCTCTCCGCACAGGCGGAGGTGACCCGTCCACAGTTCTGCCTCTGGGAGTCCCGTGTACCCACCCGTCCGGAACGACGTGCCTGCCACCTCCCGCCCGTCGACCGCCACCCTGCGCACCGGCGCCCGGCTGGACCGGCTGTGGGCCGCCGTCCGCGAGTTCCAGGTGCTGGCCCCCCGGCTCGCGGTCGCGGGGGCCGTCCCGTCCTCCGCGCCCGTCCGCCGCCCCGTCCCCGCCGCCCGCCCGGGCACCCTGCTGCGCTCGACGACGACCGGCGGCACCGCCACCGGCACCCGCGGCCGCGGCATCGGCACCCCGGCCCGCAGCCGTCCCCGGACGGACCGCGGCACCGGCGCCGACACCGAGCACAACCCGGTGATGGAGCTGGTCGAGCGCGCCCAGGCCGGCGAGAGCGAGGCCTTCGGCCGGCTCTACGACCAGTACGCGGACACCGTCTACCGGTACATCTACTACCGGGTCGGCAGCCGGGCCACCGCCGAGGACCTCACCAGCGAGACCTTCCTGCGCGCACTGCGCCGGATCGGCACCTTCACCTGGCAGGGCCGGGACTTCGGCGCCTGGCTGGTGACCATCGCCCGCAACCTGGTGGCCGACCACTTCAAGTCCAGCCGGTTCCGGCTGGAGGTCACCACCGGCGAGATGCTGGACTCCAACGAGTGCGAGCGCAGCCCCGAGGAGTCGGTGCTGGAGTCGCTCGCCAACGCAGCCCTGCGGGACGCCGTCCGGCGGCTCAACCCGCAGCAGCAGGAGTGTGTCAACCTCCGCTTCCTGCAAGGCCTCTCGGTCGCCGAGACGGCCCGCATCATGGGCAAGAACGAGGGCGCCATCAAGACCCTCCAGTACCGCGCGGTGCGCACCCTGGCCCGCCTGCTGCCGCCGGACGCGCGGTGAGCGGCAGGGCCGCGCCGCCCGGCGCCGACGGCCCGTCACCCGGGCCCGTGCTCCGACACGGGCGGGTGAAAGGGCGGTCACATGATCAGCCGTGCGTAACCGACTCCCGGCACCGCTCGTTGGCCAGCGTGGAAACCACCGACGGGCTTGCGGTCAAGCAGGATCGGGCCGCATCACCCGATGGTGTGGTTTCGGCCCGCCGAGACAACCTTCCGGCTGGCCACGGTGTCGACAACGACGAAGGGAGGTGTGGCCCGTGACGGCAAACGTGCTGGAGCACCGGCGGGCGAAGGCCTTCGCCGAGGCATTGGAGGCCCACCGGACGGACAACCCACCCGGCGGGGACGGCCCCGCCGGAGGCACGGCGGGCGGTTCCCACCGTGCCGGATCGACCGCGATGGCCGAACTGCTGGCCATGGCGGACACCCTGGAGGAGCTGCCCGTCCCGGAGTTCTCCGCGGAGGCCAAGGCGATCCAGCGGGCGCAGCTGATGGCCGCGTTCGAGCAGGCCTTCGCCGGCAGTGCCGCCGCCTCGGTGCCCCGGCAGCGCGGGGGCCACGCCGCCCGTGCGGGCCGCGGCCGTTGGGGCCGCCGGCTGGCGATCGGCGGTCTGGTGGCGGGCGTCGCGGTCGGCAGCTTCGCCGGCGCCGCGGCGGCCAGTGGCAACGCGCTGCCGGGCGACGCCCTGTACGGCATGAAGCGCGGGCTGGAGGGCCTCCGGCTGGACTGGGCGGGCTCCGACTCGGAGCGCGGTGCGCTGCTGCTCGAGCAGGCCTCCGCCCGGCTGGGCGAGGCGCAGAGTCTGCTGCAGCGCTCGGGCTCGCCGGACACGCTCAGCCCCACCACCGTGGAGCAGGTCCGCCGCGCGCTGGACGACATGCACGCCGAGGCCGTCCGCGGCCGCGACCTGCTGCGTTCGGTCTACCGGTCCAACGGCTCGCTCGCCCCGATGCGGCAGCTCGCCACCTTCGCCGACGGCGAGGACGACCGCTGGTCGCAGCTGCACGACCGGCTGCCCGGCCAGCTCGGCCCGCAGGCCGAGAAGGTCGACGAGCTCTTCGACGACATAAGCGAGGACGTCGCGCCCCTGCACCTGGCGCAGCCCGGCAAGGGCGGTCAGGCCGGCACGGGGGCGAGCGGCGGGCAGTCCGGCTCCGGCAAGGCGCCCGGCGGCGCCGTCCAGGGCACCTCGCAGGGCGGCACGGGTGCGCCGACCGCGCACGGCACCGGCACCGCTCCGAACGGGGCCGCGCCCAGCACCGCCCCGCAGGGCGTCGGCGGGCTGGTCGACGGCCTCACCAGCGGCCTGGGCGGCGGGCAGAGCGGCGCCCCGGCCACGGGCGGCACGACCGGCTCCGGCGACTCCCCCGCGCCGACCGGTTCGTCCAGCGCGGCACCGGAGGGGCAGGGCATCACCATCCCGCCGTTGATCCCCGGTCTGCTCCCCGGTCTCACCCTGGGCTGAGGCCGTACGCCGCGGCGGCCGTGGGATTCCCGAGCTCCCACGGCCGCCGCGGCACGTCCGTGCCCGGGCACCCGGCCGGCGCCGCCCGGAAGAAGACCGGGCTCAGAAGAAGACCGAGCGCCGCTGCACCAGCAGCTTGTAGAGGGTGTGCTGGATGGTCTCCCGCACCTGGTCCGCCAGGTTGAAGACCAGCATCGGGTCGTCCGCGGCCTCCCGCGGGTAGCTGTCGGTCGGGATCGGCTCACCGAACTGGATCGTCCACTTGGTGGGCAGCGGGACGGCTCCGAGCGGCCCCAGCCACGGGAAGGTCGGCGTGATGGGCACGTACGGCAGCCCGAGCAGCCGGGCCAGCGAGCGGAGGTTGCCGATCATCGGGTAGGTCTCCTCCGCGCCGACGATCGAGCAGGGCACGATCGGCACCCCGGCGCGCAGCGCGGACGAGACGAAGCCGCCGCGCCCGAACCGCTGGAGCTTGTAGCGCTCGGAGAACGGCTTGCCGATCCCCTTGAAGCCCTCCGGCCAGACGCCGACCACCTCTCCGCGCTCCAGCAGCGCCTGGGCGTCCTCGTTGCAGGCGAGGGTGTGGCCCGCCTTGCGGGCGAGCTCGCCCGCGACCGGCAGCACGAAGACCAGGTCGGCGGCGAGCATCCGCAGGTGCCGGCGGTGCGGGTGGTGGTCGTGGATGGCCACCTGGGTCATCAGCGCGTCCAGCGGGATGGTGCCGGAGTGGTTGGCGACGATCAGTGCGCCGCCTTCGGCGGGGATGTTCTCGACGCCGCGGACCTCCACCCGGAAGTACTTCTCGGCGACCGGGCGGAGCAGCGAGAGGAAGACCTCCTCGGTGAGCTCCCGGTCGAAGCCGAACTCGTCGACCTCGTAGTCGCCGGTGATGCGGCGGCGCAGGAAGGCCAGGCCGCTCGCCGCGCGGTCCTCCCAGCCCTTGCCGAAGACCTTGGTGGCGGTGGCGCCGAG
Organism: Kitasatospora sp. NPDC051914; assembly: GCF_040680995.1. NCBI lineage: Bacteria > Bacillati > Actinomycetota > Actinomycetes > Kitasatosporales > Streptomycetaceae > Kitasatospora > Kitasatospora sp. NPDC051914. The sequence goes on along the minus strand of NZ_JBFAXX010000021.1, from coordinate 49,299 downwards.
CTGCCCGGAGAGGGCGGTGCCGACGGCCTCGGCGAGGCGGTCGGCGAGGCCGCCGGCGGACGGCTGCCCGGCTTGCCAGCTGGGGGCGGACTCGATCGGGATGACCTTGGCCTCGGCCGGCTCGGTCCTGCGTGCTGCGGTCATCGCGGCATCGGCTCCTCGGTGTGGCGGTCGTCCTGGCCGAGCAGGGCGGCCAGCCGGTCGGTGACGGCGGCGAGCCGCTCGGGGGGCAGCAGGCCGGCCCGCTGTGCGGCCACGAAGTCGGCGAACGCCTCGGCGGTGGTGAAGCGGGGGGTGTGGCCGAAGGTCTCGCGGAGCTGCGCGGTGTCGACGACCCGGCCGTGGGTGAGCAGCTGGATGAGCTCGGGCGAGATGTCGGCGAGCCTGGTCTGCCGGACGAGCCCGGCGACTGCGCCGAGGGCCGGGCGGAGCAGCGGGACGGTGGGCCGGCCGAGGCGGCGGGCGCACTGGGAGAGCAGCAGCACGCCGTCGCCGGCCACGTTGAAGGTGCCGGTGTTGGACGTGCCGGAGCGGGGGTCGAGGGTGGCGAGGCGGAGCACCTCGACGGCGTCGTCCTCGTGGACGAACTGCAGCCGTGGGTCGCGGCCGAGCACGGTGGGCAGCACCGGCAGGGTGAAGTAGGCGCAGAGCGGGGTGTCGCCGGCGGGGCCGACGATGTTGGCGAAGCGCAGCACGGTGACGGCGACGTCGGGGCGGCGGCGGCCGAAGCCGCGGACGTAGCCCTCGACCTCGGCGGCGTCGCGGGCGAACCCGCCGGCGGGGAGTTCCTTGGGCTGCATCCGCTCAGCGAAGACGGCGGGGTCGCGGGGTGCGGAGCCGTACACGCCGGTGGTGGACTTCACCACCAGGCGGCGCAGGCCGGGGGCCTTCTGGCAGGCGCCGAGCAGCTGCATGGTGCCGATGACGTTGGTCTCCTTGACCGCCGCCCGGCCGCCGGGGCCCGTCGCGGAGACGTTGAGGTGCACCACGGTGTCGACCTCGTGCTCGGCGATCACCCGGGCGACGGCGGGGCGGCGGAGGTCGACGCGGACGAAGGAGACGTCCGGCGGGAGCTCCTCGGCGGGCGGTTGGACGTCGACGCCGACGACCCGGTCCACGCCGCGCTCGCGGGCGATGCCGGCGGCGAAGCGGGCACCTAGGTGCCGTGCCACTCCGGTGACGAGCACGGTCCTGCCCACGCTGCTGCGGCCTCCTCGGAATCGCCCTGAGTGCACCGTACCGCGCGGATGTTTCCGGGCCGTACCGGCGCCACGCACGGGCCCGCACCGGCGCGACGCGCACCGGGCGCGAAGACACCACTGCCCGCCCGGGCTGGGCCCGGGCGGGCAGTGCGGACACCTGGTGCGCGCGAGGCGGCCGTCGGTGCAAGCGGCTGGCCCCCCGCGTGAGCGGGAAGTAGTCCGGCCGCGGGTTACTTCTTGTTGCGACGCTGCACGCGAGTCCGCTTCAGAAGCTTGCGGTGCTTCTTCTTGGCCATACGCTTGCGACGCTTCTTGATGACAGAGCCCACGGAACAACCCTCGCTCACTCGGACCCCGTCCATGGGAGACGGGTGTCCATACGACTGACGGAGGGCCTAGCCTACCGTCCGCTCGGGGTAAGCAGTAATCCTGGCCCCGCCGTGTCAGGCCTACGCGCTCTCGAGGCGCACGTAGGACTCCTTCAGGTACGCGTGGACCGCCTGCTCCGGGACACGGAAGGAGCGCCCGACCCGGATGGCCGGCAGCTCGCCGCTGTGCACCAGCCGGTACACCGTCATCTTGGACACCCTCATGACCGAGGCCACCTCGGCCACGGTCAGGAAGACGACTTCCTGCAGGGGGCGTTCGCCTGAACTCATGACCATCACCCGACCCTTACCCGTGTGCAAGGCACCGGCTTCCCCTCCGGTGACTCCACCGGCACACGTGTATCCCCAGAGTAGTTATGGGTGGTACCAGTGGGAAGAGGGGGATGCGCAGTCCTTGTACGGTGCGGCATCCCCCCGTTGCAGTACGTAGCCGATCGGCGTCTGGCGCAGGCGGACCGGGCCTTCCGGCCCTGCGGGGCGCTCGGAAGCACCGGCCCGGCGCGGGGGGCGTGCGGCGGGCGCCGACCCGGCCGGGGCGGCGGGCGGGGTCAGGGCAGCAGGCCGTGGTGGGGGTAGACGGCCCGGCGGGCGGCGATGATCGCCTGGTCGAGGCGGGAGGCGGGGTCGTAGCCCCCCTCGTGGAAGTCGTGCCAGTCGGGGCGGGTGCCGTCGGTCATCCGCAGCGGGGCCTGCTGTCTGGTGCGGCGGTAGACCTCGGCGCGCCAGTCGGCCGGGGTCTCGGCGGCCGGGTCGAGCGGGCGTCCCGCCGCGGTGGCGACCAGGTGGGTCCACGTCCGCGGGACGACGTCGACGACGGCGTAGCCGCCCCCGCCGAGGGCGACCCAGCGGCCGTCGGCGTACTGGTGGGCGAGGCCGTGCAGGGACTCTGCGACGAGCCGCTGGGCGTCCAGGCTGACCGCGAGGTGCGCGAGCGGGTCCTCGACGTGGGTGTCGGCACCGTGCTGGGTGACCAGGACCTGCGGGCGGAAGGCGGCGAGGAGTTCGGGCACCAGGGCGTGGAAGGCGCGCAGCCATCCGGCGTCGCCGGTGCCGGCCGGCAGCGGCAGGTTGACGGCACTGCCGGGGGCGTCCGGGCCGCCGGTCTCGGTGGACCAGCCGGTCTCCGGGAAGAGCGTGGCCGGGTTCTCGTGCAGCGAGACGGTCAGCACCCGCGGGTCGTTCCAGAACGCCTGCTGGACGCCGTCCCCGTGGTGGACGTCCACGTCGACGTAGGCGACCCGCTCGGCGCCGAGCTCCAGCAGCCGGGCGACGGCCAGCGCCGGGTCGTTGTAGACGCAGAAGCCGGACGCCCGGTCGGGCATGGCGTGGTGCAGGCCGCCGGCGAAGTTCACGGCGTGCGGGGTCTCGCCGCGCCACACCGCCTCGGCGGCGGCGACCGACTGGCCGGCGATCAGCGCGGAGGCCGTGTGCAGGCCGGGGAACGCCCAGTTGTCGTCGGTGCCCAGGCCGTGCCGCAGGTCGGTGAGGGCCGGATCGGCGGCGACCTTGCGGACGGCGGCGATGTACTCGGCGGTGTGCACCAGGCGCAGCGTGGAGTCGCCGGCGGCGGGCGCGGAGCGCACCGTGACTCCCGGCCCGCTGCTCAGCCCGTACGCGTCGACCAGGTGCTTGGTGAGGACGAGCCTGGTCGGGTCCATCGGGTGGCCGGGGCCGAAGTCGTACGCGGTCACCGCGTCGTCCCAGTAGAGGTGCAGGCCGCAGGGGGTGTCACGCTCGGCGTCGGGCATGCCTCCACCGTAGTGGGTGGCGGCTGCCGGGACGCACGGGGTCAGTGCGCCTCGGCGGGCTGTTTGGCCCCGGGGGTCGGTGCGGGGGCGAAGTGACCGGCGAGCGGCAGGATCGCCAGCACGAGCAGCATCGGGGCGAGCATCGCGGCCCGGTACGAGCCGGCGTCGCCGATGGCCCCGACGAGCGGCGAACCCACCAGGAAACCCACGTAGTTGAACAGGTTGAGCCGGGCGACCGCGGCGTCCGAGTCGGCCGGCATCAGGCGGCCGCCGGCGGCGAAGACCTGCGGGATGATCGCGCAGATGCCGAGCCCGAGCAGGGTGAAGGCGGCGATCCCGGCCCAGGGCGCGGGGGCCACCGCGGCGGCGGCGAAGCCCAGGGCGGCGGTCGCGGCGCCCGCCCGCACCACCGGCACGGCGCCGAAGCGCTGCACGGCCCGGTCGCCGACGGCCCGGCCGGCCAGCATCGCGACCATGTAGCCGAGGTAGGACAGCTTGGCGACGTCGTCGGGGCTGTGCAGGGTGTCGGTGAGGTACTTGACGCTGTAGTTGGAGACCGAGGCGTCGGCGATGTAGGCGACCGCCATGGCGAGGCAGAGCGGCAGCAGCGGGCGCCACGGCACGGCCCGCCCGGCGGCCCGGGCGGCCTCCTCGACGGCGTCGCCGAGTTCGGCCGGGCCGGCGAAGCGGGTGCCGGCCAGCAGGGCCAGCGGGACGAGCACCGCGGCCGATCCGGCGAACAGTGCGCTCAGCGGCACCCCGCGGTGCGCGCCGAGGCCGGCGACGGCCGCGCCGGCGATCCCGCCGAGGCTGAACGCCGCGTGGAAGCCGAGCATGATGCTGCGCCCGTAGCGGTGCTGCAGGCCGACGCCGAGCATGTTCATCGAGGCGTCGAGGGCGCCCACGAGGAGGCCGAAGGCGGCCAGGGCGAGGGCGAGCTGCCACAGGGCGGTGCCCACGCCGACGGCGGCCAGGGCGAGGCAGACGGCGGGCTGCACGGTGCGGAGGACGGCGCGCGGGCTGCTGAGCCGTACCAGCCGCTCGGAGGCGACGGAGCCGACGCCGGCGAGGATCGGCACCGCGGCGAGGAAGACCGGCAGCAGCGAGTCGTCCAGCCCGTAGCGGCGCTGGATCTCGGGGATGCAGCTGACCAGCAGGGCGAAGGTGGCGCCCTGCAGCAGGAAGCTCGCGGCGAGGGCCGCGCGGGCCTGCCGCAGCCGTCCGGTGGTCTCGGCCATGGGGCCCCCGCTACTGGTGGGTACCGACGTGTGGTGGCGAGAGCGTAGGCCCTGGCGGGCCGTTCCGGGAGGGGGTCTGCCGACAAGGGGGCGCCGGGGCGGTTTCTTCAGGGGCGCGTGCCCAGGAGGGCGGGGACGGCGGTGAGGGTGGTGAAGAGGCCGGTGGCGCCGGCGGCGGTCAGTTTGGCGGGGTCGGTGAGGGCGGCGTAGCCGTGGACGTCCATGCCGGCGGCGCGGGCGGCGAGCACGCCGTTGGGGCTGTCCTCCAGGACGAGGCAGCGCTCGGGCGGCACGCCCATGGTGCGGGCGGCGTGCAGGAAGAGGTCGGGGGCGGGCTTGCCGACGCCGACGTCCTGGGCGCTGAAGATGTGCTCCTCGGGGAGGTGGCCGCGCAACCCGGTGAGGTCGAGCGCGGTGCGGATCCACGAGTGGTGGGCGGAGGAGGCGAGGCAGTACCGGACGCCGGACTGCTGCAGGGTCTTCAGGAGGGTCTCCGCCCCGGCCACCGGGGCGAGTTCGGCCTCGAACGCGGCGAACACCCGGGCGTGGAAGAGGTCGTCGAAGCCCTCGGGCAGCCGGCCGCCGTGCCGTTCCAGGATGACGTCGTGCACCCGGTGGGCGGCGGTGCCCATGTAGTCCCGGTAGGAGTCCTCGACGGTGGTCGGGTAGCCGAGTTCGGTGAGGTACTCGGCCAGCACCCGGTTGGAGATGGGCTCGCTGTCGACGAGCACCCCGTCGTTGTCGAAGATCACCAGGTCGTAGCTCACCCGGTCGAGCCTACCGGCCCGGCACCGGGGCTCCGGTGCCGGGCCGAGGCGGCTACTTGCCGCCGCCGGCCAGCTCGCGGGAGCGGTCGCGGGCGGCCTCCAGGGCGCCGAGGAGGGCGGCGCGGACGCCGTGGTTCTCCAGTTCGCGGATGGCGGCGATGGTGGTGCCGGCCGGGGAGGTCACCGCCTCGCGGAGCTTGACGGGGTGTTCGCCGGAGTCGCGCAGCATGATCGAGGCGCCGATCGCGGACTGCACGATGAGGTCGTGGGCGACCTGGCGGGGCAGGCCGAGCAGGATGCCGGCGTCGGTCATCGCCTCGACGAGGAAGTAGAAGTACGCCGGGCCCGAGCCGGAGAGGGCGGTGGCCGCGTCCTGCTGGGCCTCGGGGAGGCGGATGGCCTTGCCGACCGAGCGGAAGATCGCCTCGGTGCGCTCCAGGTGGGCCTCGGAGGCGTGCGAGCCGCCGGAGATGACGCTCATGCCCTCGTCGACCAGCACCGGGGTGTTGGGCATGACGCGGACGACGGGGGTGCCGGCGGCGAGCCGCTCCTCGAACCAGGCGGTGGGGATGCCGGCGGCTGCGGAGACGACCAGCCGGTCGGGGGCGATGTGCGGCGCCAGTTCGTCGAGCAGGGTGCCCATGTCCTGGGGCTTCACCGCGAGGATCAGGGTGTCGGCGAGCTTGGCGGCCTCGGCGTTGCTGACGGCGGTGACGCCGTAGCGGGCGGCGAGTTCGGCGGCGCGCTCGGGGCGGCGGGCGGTCACCAGGACGTCGGCCGGGTCCTCGCCGGCCCGCAGCAGGCCGGAGAGCAGGGCCTCGCCGATCTTGCCGGTGCCGAGGAAGGCGATCTTCTGTCCGGATGCGCTGCTGGGCATGGGGCCGCTCCTTCGTACGGTGCTGCGGCCATCCTCGCACCGGCGGGGGCGGGCGGGCGGCGGCGTCCGAACCGTGGGCAGCGCGTCGCGGACGGTGCGGCGGAGCCGGGGAGCGGGGCAATGGGGCGCGCCGCCACCCGGCGGGCCCCGGGGTGTCCGTCCGCACCGTGCCGGGCGGCCGGGCGGCGCCCGTACGGTCGCCTCTCCCCCACCTGCAAGGAGCCGCACATGACGTACGGAACGCCGAGGGGACGGTGGTGGGCGGCGCTCGCGCTGCTCGCCGTGACGGCCGGCGCGGTGCTCGGGCTCGGGCCCGGCACCGCCCGTGCCGCGGGCACCGTCCAGGTCACCGGGTTCGGCTCGAACCCGGGCAATCTGCTGATGTACCGGTACGCGCCGGCCGGCCTGCCGGGCGGGCGGCCGGTGGTGGTGGCGCTGCACGGCTGCACCCAGTCGGCGTCCTACGGCGAGGCGGCCGGCTGGACTCACTGGGCGGACGCCTGGGGCTTCGCCGTGGTGATGCCGCAGCAGCAGTCCGCCAACAACTCCTCGCAGTGCTTCAACTGGTTCCAGCCCGGCGACTTCGGCCGGGACTCGGGCGAGGCGCTGTCGATCCGCCAGATGGTCGCGAAGACCGTCGCCGACCTCGGCAGCGACCCGGCCCGGGTGTACGTCACCGGCCTGTCCGCGGGCGGGGCGATGACGGCCGCTCTGCTGGCCGACTACCCGGACGTGTTCGCGGGCGGCGGCGTGGTCGCCGGCATCCCGTACCGCTGCGCCACCACGGCCGTCGAGGCCTCGGTGAACTGCATGACCATGGGCACCTCGAAGACCCCGCAGCAGTGGGGCGACCTGGTCCGCCAGGCGTACCCGGGGTGGACCGGGACGCGGCCGAAGGTGTCGCTGTGGCAGGGCTCGTCCGACTCGGTGGTGAAGCCGGTCAACCTCACCGAGCTGATGAAGCAGTGGACGGACGTCACCGGCACCGGCCAGACGCCCGCGGTGAGCGACACCGTGGCGGGCCACCCGCACCAGGTGTACCGGGACGCGTCCGGCGCCGACCGGGTGGAGGTGTACTCGATCACCGGCATGGACCACGGCCAGCCCGTCGACCCGGGCAGCGGGGCCGAACAGTGCGGCACCGCCGGCGCGTACGTGCTGGACGCCGACCTCTGCGCCTCGTACCGGATCGGGCGGTTCTGGAGGCTGGACGGCTCCGCACCGGGCCCGACCCCCTCGCCGACGCCCACGCCCTCCCCGTCGCCCACCGGCGGGACGGGCAGCACCGTCCTCTCCGACGACACCGCCCGGGACGGCTATGTGAAGGCCGCCGCGGACGGCGGCTCGCCCGCCCTCGGCACGCTGGCCGACAGCCTGGGGCTCGCGGTGGGCCGCGGCACCGACGGCAAGCAGAACCGTGCGCTGCTCTCCTTCGACACCTCGGCGGTGCCGGCCGGAGCCACCGTCACCGGCGCCCGGCTGACCGTCGCGTACGGCAGCGGCAGCGGCGACCCGTGGGCGGCCGCGCAGCTGGCGGTCGACGTGCGCGACGGGTGCTTCGGCGCGGCGTGCACCACCGGGACGGACGACTGGGCGGCCGCGGCGAGTGCGGACTCGGCGGCGACCGTGGCGCGGTTCACCACCGGCAGCCGGACGTCCGGGGAGTTCTCCGCGGCGGGGCTGGCCGCGATCCGGCCGGGCTCGACGGTGCAGCTGCGGCTGCGCTTCGACCAGGCGCTCGCCTCCACCGCGTACGTCTTCCTGCAGCGCGGCGCGAAGGCCACGCTGACCGTGGACTGGGCGCTCTGAGCCGCGCCGGCCGCCCGGGGTGCCCCCGGGCGGCCGGCGCGTGCCGGTGCGGTGCGGCGGTCAGCGCTTGGTGCCGTCGACGATCACCGGGGAGCCGGCGGTGCCGCACGGGCTGGCGTACACCGGGTTCTTCTCGGCGGCGGTCTTGAACGCCTCGATGCACTGGCTCATCAGGATCTTGTCGGTCAGCGAGTTCGCGATGGCGGTGTTGGCGGCGGCGGTGCTCTCGGACTCGATCTTCCGCTTCTCCGCCTCCGCCTTGGCGGTGCGCACGGCGGCCTCGGCCTGGGCGGTGGCCTGGTCCTGCTTGAGCTTCTGGTCGATCGCCTGCTGCAGGCTGTCGCTGGGCTTCACGTTGCGCAGGTTGACGCCGTTGACCAGGATGCCGCGGGGCGCCAGCCGCTCGGTGACCAGCCGCTCGATCTCGGCGGCGATCGCCTCGCGCTGCGAGCTGTAGCCCTCGACGCCGGTGTGCCTGGCGAAGACGTTGCGGACGATCTCCCGGCTGTCCGGGTAGACCAGCCGGCGCTGGACGGCGTCGGCGCTGCCCGCCAGCTTGTAGAGCGCCTGGGTGTGCCGGGGGTCGATCGACCACTTCACGGTCAGGTCGGCGTACAGCACGCCGCCCTCGGAGGACCGGACCTCCACGGTGTCCTTGCCGGTGAGGTCGAGGTCGGCCGGCCGGGTCGGGAAGGTGGTGACGTCGGTCAGCGGCGACTTGAGGTGCAGGCCCGGCTGCCACGTCCCGCCGACCTTGCCGAGGGTGGTGGGCACGCCCACCTCGTACGGCTCGACCACGTGCACGAAGGTCGCCAGGCCGGCCAGCAGGCCGAGGACGGAGGCCAGCAGGCCGCCCGCGGTGACGGCGCGGCCGGTGAGGACCCTGCGCCGCCGGAGGACGAGCAGGGTGGCGCCCGCGACGACGAGCAGGACGGCGAGGATCAGCATCGGGAGTCTCTCGGCTGTGGGGACGGGACGGCCGCAGGCTAGCGAGCGGCGGCCCGCCGAGAAACCCAATTCAAGCGATGTTCATACGAATCTGGTCGGCGCCGCCCGCCGGTGCGGACGGCGCCGACGGGCCGTCAGCCCTCCGAGAGGATCTCGGCCTTCTCGATCACGACCGGCTCCACCGGGACGTCCCCGTGCCCGCCGCGGTTGCCGGTGCGCACGCCCTTGATCGAGTCGACCACGTCCTGGCCCGCGACGACGCGGCCGAAGACCGCGTAGCCCCAGCCGGCCGGGGTGCTGCTCTTGTAGTTCAGGAACGCGTTGTCGTTCACGTTCACGAAGAACTGGGCGGTCGCCGAGTGCGGGTCGCTGGTGCGCGCCATCGCCACGGTGTACGTGTCGTTGGTCAGGCCGTTCTCCGCCTCGTTGGCGATCGCCGCCCGGGTCGGCTTCTGCTTCATCTCCGGGGTGAAGCCGCCGCCCTGGATCATGAAGCCGTCGATCACACGGTGGAAGACCGTGCCGTCGTAGTGCCCCTCGCGAACGTACTGCACGAAGTTGGCGACCGTCGCGGGCGCCTTGGCGTCCTCGAGCTCCAGGTCGATCGCGCCGAGGTTGGTGGTCAGCCGTACCGTCGTCATGCTCTGCCTTTGGTAGGTGGACAGGTCGGATGACAGCCTGGCACGGATCGGCCCCGGTCCGCGCCAAGGGCGCCGAAGCGCCGCCCTCCGCCCGCCCGGCCTCGGGGGAAACTCGGGGATCCCCCCTATGGATTTCCAGGGACCGCCGGGCGCACGGTGGAGGCATGGGAAACGGAGATTTGTCGCGAAGTGAGAGCCGTCAGGTCGCCGTCGCCGCGGCGACTCTCGGCCCGTGGCGCACGGCCGCGGCCGTCGGCACGGTGGTCGGCGGTGCCGCGCTCGGCGTGAACATCGTCACCGGGAACTGGTCCCTGGACATCCTCGCCGGGCCCGCCGGGCTCGGCCTGTTCTTCTTCTTCCTCGTCGGCACGGTCGGCGGCCGGCTGCGCCGGGACACCGGCGACCGGCGGCTGCAGCGCTGGGCCGACGAGCACCCCTGGCAGTCCGCACTGCCCGCGGCGGGCGCGCTGTGGGTGCTGAACACCCTGGCGATGACGCTTCTCGGCAGCTCCGGGCTGTTCGCCGCGCTGTTCGCCTCGCTGCTCCCGGCCGGACTGCTGCTGGCGATCGCCGGCGTGGTCGGCTCGGTCAAGCAGGCCCGCAAGCGGGGCTGACCGCCGCCACTCCGGCCGGGGCCGGGCGGCCCTGACGCACGGACAGCTGACGGCCAGGAACGGAACGGCCTTCCGCCCCGGGCCCGGGCCGCCGCACGAGCCGGGCCCACCCGGCGGAAGGTGTGTCGGGGGCCGTCTGCATACTGTGCGGCGTGCCGATAGTCGAAGATCCCCCGCCCCGCCCCGACGACCCGTTCGACGGCCTCGTCCTCGACGAGGACTTCGTCCGCGGTGCCGCCGTCAAGGAGCAGTCGGGCCGGGCCCGGATGCTGGCCGCCAAGTGGAAGCAGCAGCCGCCGCAGCCCGAGCCGTGGCGGGCCTCCGCCGACCCCGCGCCGCCGGCACCGCGCAGGCGCTTCGGGCGCCGGCCGAAGCCGGTCGACCCGTGGGGCCGACGCCGGAAGCGCAACCGGCAGACCCTGCTGTTCGTGGTGCTCGCCGCCGCCGTCACCCTGGCCGCGCTGAACGTGGACCGGCTGCACGGCTGGTACCGGCAGGGCCAGGAGTCCTCCTCGCTGCCCGCGGTGGGCCCGGAGACCGCATCGCCGACCGCCGCCCCGCCCACCGTCGCCCCGGACACCCCGACCGTCGACCGCCCGTGGGCCGGCTCGCCTGCCGACGCCTGGCCGGCCGGCGCGGACGCCGTCGTCGTGCCCGAGGCCAAGGCCGTCGGCGTGTTCTCCAAGGACACGGTCGCCGCCCACCTCGCCGCCGTCCGGCAGTACCTGGTGCTGACCAACCTCGACCCGAAGACCGTCGCCGGCCAGACCCCGTCCGCCGCGCTGGCCCTGCTGGACCGTCAGGGGCGGGCCGAACTGGAGAAGGCACTCGCCCACCCGACCGCGGAGAGCGACCCGGCGAACTGGCTGAGCCGCTTCGACCCGCGGCGCGCCGTACCCGTCTCCGACGTGGTCAAGGTGCAGGGCCGGACAACCTTCGAGAGCGACGGCGACCGCGGTCTGCTCGTGCACACCGACTACACCTTCGTCTACGCGCTCCGGCCGGGCCCGGACGCAGGTGCACCGCGCCCCGGTGCGAGCAGCGGCGGCGCGGCCAAGCCGGTGGCCTGGAAGGCCGGCGACGACGGCGTCCACGTGGAGCGCGAGATCGTCCGGCGGGAGCAGGACTTCCGGTTCTACGACCCGGCCCGGTACCAGGTGCAACGCGGCAAGCTGGTGATCACCCGCAGCGCCGGCGCCTTCGGCAACAACGTGTGCACCATGGGCAGCGGCTTCCTGGAGACCGACTTCGACCGCACCCGGCAGGGCACCGACCCGAGCACCGGACCGAGCGGCGGGGCCACCGTCGACCCGTACGACCGCAGCCGCCCGCTGGACGGGGAGCCCGGCTGCGACTCGCTGAGCCGCATCTGACGCACGGCCCCGTCCGGGGTCAGTCGCCCGCCGTGGGGGCGGCGCCCCGGACGTGGCCGAAGATCAGGCTGGTCTCGGTGTGCTGCACCGCGGGGTGCGCGGTGAGGTGGTCCAGCACGAAGTCGCGCAGTGCGTCCGTGTCCGCGACCGCGACGTGCAGCAGGTAGTCGTCGGCGCCGGACAGGTGGTAGGCGGCCACCACGCCCGGCAGCCGGGGTATGCCGCCGGCGAAACTGCTGATCTGCTCCTTGGTGTGCGCGTGCAGCCGCACCGCGATCATCGCCTGGATGCCCAGCCCGACCGCGGCCGGCTCCACCTCGGCGTGGAAACCGCGGATCACACCACGCTCCCGCAGCGCCCGGATCCGGCCCAGGCAGGTGGACGGGGCGATGCCCACCGCCTCCGCGATGGCGTTGTTGGGCATCCGGGCGTCGGCGACCAGCAGCCGCAGAATGGCCCGGTCGACGGGGGCGAGTTCGCGCTGCGGATTCTTCGGCACGGCGCCCACGATCGTCCCCCCGCTCGAACATCCGCAAGACCTACCGGCCGGTACTCGAATCTTCTGCCGAACTGTGGCCGCTGCCCGGCGGACTCTTCACCATGGGGCCACCCCCCACACCCGCCGAGGAGCCACCCATGCCCCACGCCGACACCCGGGCCGTCCACGCCGGCAGAACCGACCTGCGCGGCCTCGGGACCCACGTCCCGCCGATCGACCTCTCCACCACCAACCCGCTCCCCGGCGTGGAGACCGGCGGCGACAGCTACGAGGCACTGGCCACCGGCGGGCTGCTCCCCGAGGGCGGCAGCGCCGTCTACCAGCGGCTGTGGAACCCCACCACCGCCCGCTTCGAGCAGGCCCTCGCCGAACTCGAGGACTGCGAGCAGTCGGTGGCCTTCGCCTCCGGCATGGCCGCCCTCTCCGCCTGCCTGCTCGCCGCCCGCGCCGAGGGCCGCGGCCACGTCGTCGCGGTACGGCCGCTGTACGGCGGCACCGACCACGTGCTGGCCACCGGTCTGCTCGGCACCGAGGTCACCTGGGCGCTCGCCGGCGAGGTCGCCGCGGCGATCCGCCCGGACACCGGCCTGGTGGTCGTGGAGACCCCCGCCAACCCCACCCTGGACCTGGTCGACCTGGCCGCCGTCGCCGCCCAGTGCGGGGACGTGCCGCTGCTGGTCGACAACACCTTCGCCACGCCCGTGCTGCAGCAGCCCGTGCACCACGGCGCCACCCTCGTCCTGCACAGCGCCACCAAGTACCTCGGCGGCCACGGCGACGTGCTGGCCGGCGCGGTCGCCACCGACGCCGAGTGGGCGGCCCGGCTGCGCCGGGTCCGCGCGGTGACCGGCGGCATCCTCCACCCGCTCGCCGCCTACCTGCTGCACCGCGGACTGCAGACGCTGCCGCTGCGAGTGCGCCACCAGGCCTCGAACGCCGCCAAGACGGCGGCCTGGCTGAGCGCCCGCCCCGAGGTCGAGCAGGTCTACTACCCGGGCCTGCCGGACTGCGACCCGCAGGGCCTGGTCGGCCGCCAGATGTCCGGCGCCGGCTCGGTGCTGGCCTTCTCGCTCCGCGACGGGTACGAGGCCGCGGCGCGCACCGCGGCCGGCTGCGAGCTGATCACCCACGCGGTGTCGCTCGGCGGCGTGGACACCCTGATCCAGCACCCTGCCTCGCTGACCCACCGCCCGGTCGCCCCCGAGGCCCGCCCGCACCCCTCCCTGCTGCGCCTCTCGGTCGGCCTGGAGGAGCCCGAAGACCTCTTCGAGGACCTCGACCGGGCCTTTTCCCGGTAAGGGCACCGCTAGGACCTGTCCGGCGGATCTTGCCGGACAGGCCCTTGGGGCGTCCGTCAGCGGCGGCCGCGGCGGGCCTTTTCGTAGGCGGCGCGGTGCACGGCCTCGCCCGGGGCCTCGACCAGGCTCCGGAAGAAGTAGGCGGCGAGCGCCCCGACCCCGCCGATGAGCCAGACCGCGCCGAGCGAGCGGTCCTCGGCCATCCAGCCGTCCAGGGTGTGGCGGCCCTCGGTGAGGGTCTTCCAGGTGCGGATCGCGGCCAGGCAGGAGCAGATCGCGACCGCGCCGATGAGCAGCACGTCGACGAAGCGGCCGGCGTCGGAGAGCGCCACCCCCGCGACGGCGAACCGCAGCACCAGTGCGGCGGCGGCCGTGCAGACGAGGGCGCCGAGCGAGACCAGTACCCGGCGCAGCCAGTAGCCGCCGCCGTGGTCGACCCAGGTGGTGCCGAAGAACCGGATCGGCTCGGGCTCGGGGCCTGAGGCGGGCTTCCTGCCCGGGGTGCGCTGGTTCACGGCACCCATTGTCGCCCGGCCGGGGGGCCGGACGGCGGAAGGGCGGCCGTACCCCGCGGGGTACGGCCGCCCTTCCGGTCCGATGTTGCGGCCTCAGCCCAGCTTGCCGATGTCGCGGACGGCGCCCTTGTCGGCGGAGGTGGCCATCGCCGCGTACGCCTTCAGGGCCTGGCTGACCTGGCGCTGACGGTTCTTCGGCTTGTAGCCGCCCGCGGCCTCCAGCTTGAGCCGGCGCTCGTGCAGCTCCTCGAAGGAGACCTCCAGGTTGATCTTCCGGCCGGGGATGTCGATGGCGATGATGTCGCCGTCCTCGACCAGGGCGATGGTGCCGCCGGACGCGGCCTCCGGGGAGGCGTGGCCGATGGACAGGCCGGAGGTGCCGCCGGAGAACCGGCCGTCGGTGATCAGCGCGCAGGCCTTGCCGAGGCCGCGGCCCTTGAGGAAGGAGGTCGGGTAGAGCATCTCCTGCATGCCCGGGCCGCCCTTGGGGCCCTCGTAGCGGATGACGACGACGTCGCCCTCCTTGACCCGCTTGGCGAGGATCGCCTCGACGGCGTCCTCCTGCGACTCGACGACGACGGCGGGGCCGCTGAACGTCCAGATCGACTCGTCCACGCCGGCGGTCTTCACGATGCAGCCGTCCTCGGCGAGGTTGCCGTACAGCACGGCCAGGCCGCCCTCGACGGAGTAGGCGTGCTCGACGCTGCGGATGCAGCCCTTGGCGGCGTCGGTGTCCAGGGACTCCCAGCGCTCGGACTGCGCGAAGGCCTCGGAGGTGCGCTTGCAGCCGGGGGCGGCGTGCCACAGCTCGACCGCCTCGGCGGACGGCGAGCCGCCGCGGACGTCCCAGGTCTTCAGCCACTCGGCGAGCGAGTCGGAGTGCACGGTGTGCACGTCCTCGTTCAGCAGGCCGCCGCGGTACAGCTCGCCGAGGATCGCCGGGATGCCGCCGGCCCGGTGGACGTCCTCCATGTAGTACGAGCCGTTGGGCGCGACCTTGGAGAGGCAGGGCACCTTGCGGGAGATCGCGTCGATGGCCCGCATGTCGAAGTCCAGCTCGGCCTCCTGGGCGGCGGCGAGCAGGTGCAGGATCGTGTTGGTGGAGCCGCCCATGGCGATGTCGAGGGCCATGGCGTTCTCGAAGGCGGCGCGGGTGGCGATGTTCCGCGGCAGTACGGACGCGTCGTCCTGGTGGTAGTGCCGCTTGGTGATCTCGACGACGGTCTGCCCGGCCCGCTCGTAGAGGTCGCGGCGGGCGGTGTGGGTGGCCAGCACGGAGCCGTTGCCGGGCAGCGAGAGCCCGATCGCCTCGGTGAGGCAGTTCATCGAGTTGGCGGTGAACATGCCGGAGCACGAGCCGCAGGTCGGGCAGGCGTTCTCCTCGATGATCGCGATGTCCTCGTCGGAGACGTTCTCGTTGACCGCCTGCGAGATCGCGTCGACCAGGTCCAGCTTGCGGACGGTGCCGTCGACCAGGGTGGCCTTGCCGGCCTCCATCGGGCCGCCGGAGACGAAGACCGTCGGGATGTTCAGCCGCAGCGCGGCCATCAGCATGCCGGGGGTGATCTTGTCGCAGTTGGAGATGCAGATCAGGGCGTCCGCGCAGTGCGCGTTGACCATGTACTCCACCGAGTCGGCGATCAGGTCGCGCGAGGGCAGCGAGTAGAGCATGCCGCCGTGGCCCATCGCGATGCCGTCGTCGACCGCGATGGTGTTGAACTCGCGCGGGATGCCGCCCGCCTGCTTGATCGCCTCGGAGACGATCCGGCCGACCGGCTGCAGGTGGGTGTGGCCGGGCACGAACTCGGTGAAGGAGTTGGCCACCGCGATGATCGGCTTGCCGAAGTCCTCCCGGGCTACGCCGGCGGCCCGGAGAAGGGCACGGGCGCCCGCCATGTTGCGGCCGTGGGTGACGGTACGGGACCTCAGCTCGGGCATGCGCTCCACTCCTTCGGGGCCTGCGGGCGGCCGCTGCGCTGGTGGAAGAGGGTGCAGGACCGCTGTCCTACCGAGGTTACGCCTCCCGGTCCGGGCGGCGGACGCGCTGTCCGCCATGCGGTCAGCGCGTCCCGGGGCGTCACCCGGCCGTGCGCCCCACGAAGAGGTCGAGCACGTACGGCTCGGTGAGCAGGCCGTCCGGGTGGTCGGCCAGCAGCGCGGCCCGCTCGGCCGCCAGCACCGGCGCCTGCTGCTCGGCCGGCAGCACGGCGAAGTAGGAGCGCGAGCCGAGGTCGGCGAGGTGGCTGTCGACGGTGACCTGCCGCGCCCAGTGCAGCCGCAGGGTCTCCACCGCGAGGCCGTGCCCGGCCAGCGGCTCGGCGAACGCCGCGAGCGATGATCCGTAGAAGTGGTACGAGGGCAGCGCCTCGGACAGTCGCGCCTCCTGCTCGGCGATCCACCCCTCGGCGCGGTCCTTGACGTTCCACCAGAGGGCGAGGGCGCCACCGGGGCGCAGCACCCGCAGCGCCTCGGGCACCGAGCGCTCCGGGTCCGTCCAGTGGAAGGCCTGGGCGTAGGTCACCAGGTCCGCCGAGTCGTCGTGGCAGGGCAGGTCGTCGCCGACGCCCTTGACCACCGGGATCTCCGGGGACACCGCGCGCAGCCTGGCCGCCATCCCGCCGCTCGGCTCCACAGCGAGCACCCGGGCCCCGCGGGCCGCCAGCAGCCGGGTGGCGATGCCCGTCCCCGCGCCCACGTCCACCACGTCCGCCCCGGCGAGCGGCCGGCCCGCCAGCCGCTCCAGCCCGTCGAACAGCCCGGCCGGATAGGAGGGCCGCGCCGCGTCGTACTGCTCCGCCACCGGGCCGAACGACAGCGCGTGCGCCTGCTGCTGAAGATCCGTCACCACGAGCCCCCTTCGTGCCCGAACCCCACCCTACGCCGGAGCGGGCCGCACGGGCCTCCGGGGAGGTCTCAGGGCTTCGGGGGCCGTGCGGCCCGGCGGGGGGCGGTGCGGGCCGGGGTGGCCAGGTGGAGGCGGGTGAAGGCGAGTGCCTCAGCGAGGTCGGCCTCCCGCTCGGCGGCGGAGCCGGAGCGCCGGGTGTTCACCTCCAGCACCACGTGCCCCTCGAAGCCGGTCCGGGCCAGGCGTTCGAGCAGGGCCGCGCAGGGCTGCTTGCCGCGCCCCGGGATGAGGTGCTCGTCCTTGCCGGAGCCGGAGCCGTCGGCGAGGTGGATGTGGGCGAGCCGGTCGCCCATCCGGTCGGCCATCTCCAGGGCGT
This sequence comes from Kitasatospora sp. NPDC051914, assembly GCF_040680995.1. Classification (NCBI taxonomy): domain Bacteria; kingdom Bacillati; phylum Actinomycetota; class Actinomycetes; order Kitasatosporales; family Streptomycetaceae; genus Kitasatospora; species Kitasatospora sp. NPDC051914. The sequence continues at coordinate 32,160 of NZ_JBFAXX010000021.1, read as the reverse complement.
CGATGCGGGAGGTCGCGGCGTGCGAGAGGTCGATGGTGAAGTGCCGGTACTCCTCCTCGGTGACGTCCCAACCGGGCGCGTAGGCGAGCATCTCGCGGTCCTTGTACCGCCACGGGTACATGTTCTCCACGGCGAAGCGGACGTCCGTCTCCCCGGCCATCCGCCCGATCCCGGCGACGAAGTCCCGGGCGTACTGGCGCTGCCAGCGGAACGGCGGGTGGACGACCACGGTGTCGGCGCCGAGCCGCTCGGCGGCGGCCCTGGCACGGACGAGCTTGGTCCACGGGTCGGTCGTCCACACCCGCTGGGTGATCAGCAGGCAGGGGGCGTGCACGGCGAGGATCGGCACCCCGTGGGCGTCGGACAGCCGCCGCAGCGCCTCGACGTCCTGGCTGACCGGGTCGTTCCACACCATCACCTCGACGCCGTCGTAGCCGAGCCGGCCGGCCAGCTCGAAGGCGGTCTCGGTGGTCGACGGGTACACGGAGGCGGTGGACAGCGCCACCTTGGTGTCGGGGACGTGCACCCCCGGGTGCGGGGGCAGCACCAGCCGGTCGGTGGTGCGCAGCAGCGGCGCCCGGCCCGGCTCCTTGCGGCGGGCCTCCTTCACGGCCCGGGCGACCTTCGCCACCTTGGCCGTCTTCGCGGCGGTGGCCGACTGCACTGACTTCGCGGAGCGGGCCGTCCGGGAGGCGGCGCCCTTCGCGGTGCGGCCGGCCGCGCCCTTGGCGGTGCGGGACACGGAGGCGGCCCGCTCGCCGAGCGTGCGTTCCTTCTCGGCGGTGCGCAGCCGCGGCGCGGCAGCCCTGGCCCGGCGCGGCTCGGGGGCCCGCCGCGCGCCGTCCTCGGCCGCGCGGCCGGCCGGCGATGCGTCCTCGTCCGGTGCTTCCGCCACGGGACACAGGGTATGCGGCGGCGCGGACGAATGGGTGCAGAGCCGGAGGAAGCGTGGGCCAGGTCTCACCCGGCAGGCCGCCGGGCGCGGCGTCACGGGGTGAGGGCGGGCCTCCGGTCGGCCGGGGTGTCCAGGGCGTCCAGCCGGCGCAGGATGATGCCCTCGCGCAGCGCCCACGGGCAGATGTCGAGCTCGTCGAGGCCGAAGAGGTCCATCGCGGCGTCGGCGACGAGCGCGCCGGCGAGCAGCTGCCGGGCCCGGCCCTCGGAGACGCCGGGGATGCGGGCCCGCTCGGCGACGGTCATCCCGGCGAGCCGGGGCAGCCAGGCGGCGAGGCCGCTGCGGGTGAGCCGCCGGGGCACCCGCGGACCGGCGTCGGCGGACGCGGCACCGGCCATCCGGGCCAGCTGCTTGAAGGTCTTGGAGGTGGCCACGGCGTGGTCCGGCGGGCCCTGTCTGGTGAACTCCCCGACCACGTGGGCGATCTCGGCACGGATGTGGCGGCGCAGTTCGCGGACGTCGTCCGCGTCGGCGATGTCGCCGGGCAGGCGCGCGGTGAGCCGGCCGGCGCCGAGCGGCAGCGAGGCCGCGATGTCGGGCTGCTCGTCGAGGCCGCAGCCCATCTCCAGCGAGCCGCCGCCGATGTCGAGGTTGAGCAGCCGCCCGGAGGACCAGCCGAACCAGCGGCGGACGGCCAGGAAGGTCAGCCGGGCCTCGTCCTGGCCGGACAGCACGCGCAGCTCGATCCCGGTCTCGTCGGCGACCCGGCGCAGCACGGCCTCGCCGTTGGCGGCCTCCCGCACGGCCGAGGTGGCGAACGGCAGTATCTCGACGACGCCCTTGTCCTCGGCGACCGAGATCGAGGAGGCCACCATGGAGACCAGCCGGTCCACGCCCTCCGGGGTGATCGCCCCGGTGTCGTCCAGCAGCTCGGCCAGCCTCAGTTCGGCCTTGTGCGAGTACGCCGGGATGGGGGCAGCACCGGGGTGCGCGTCCACCACGAGGAAGTGGACGGTGTTGGAACCTACGTCGAGGACACCGAGTCGCATAGCGGTCCACGCTACGCGATCCGTGCCGCTCACCTGCCCGGATCCCCCCACGTCGCCGCCCCAGGGCCTGTCCGGCGGATCTTGCCGGGCGCGCGACGGATCACCCCGTCTGGACGCACGCCCGAATCGCCCACGTACGTCCAGTACGAGGCCGACCCGGGCGCACGCCCAGACGGGCGCCCGACACCGCGCGCTGATCCGGCAAGATCCACCGGACAGGCCCTAGCGGACGTCGCGGCCCGGGCAGTGGCCGTTGTCGGACGGATCGAAGTCGCCGGCGAGGACCAGGAAGGCGACGAGGAGCACCGCCGCGACGGCCGCTCCGACCACGGTGGGCCGTCGGGGTATGTCCCGGCGGCCCAGGTCGACCATGGCGGTGCCGTAGCCGGCGACCACCCCGCGATCCACTGGGCGACGGCCCGAACAGCAGCGTCGCGTTCAGGCTGACCCCGGCCGAGGCGTCCAGGAAGCCGAGGCAGTTCCGCCACGACCGGACCAGCTGCAGCGCCACCAGCCAGGAGACCAGCGGGGAGAGCACCGTGGTGGTGAGCAGGGCTGCGCCGGTGCCGGTCGGCCGGGGGATCGGGCGGGCGGGGCCGGTCACAGCAGGCCGTGCCAGAGCTGTTCGACGATCACCGCCCACCAGTTCTCGGGGTCGGTGAACACCGTCCGGTCGACGGCGGCGAGCGCCCACTGCAGCTCGGCGACGGCGGGGCCGGCCGCGTACGGGTGGAGGCCCCGCAGGGTCGGGAGGCGTTCGGCGAGCAGCACCAGGCAGCGGACGAAGGCGGTCAGGTCTGCGTTGCAGTAGCGGGCGGCCGCGGTGTCCGGGTCGATCGCCCGGACGCGCCCCTGCAGGGTGTCGACGGTGATCAGCGACCAGCCGTCGGTGCCGAGCACCACCTGGCCGAGCAGCGCCTGCCGGGCGGCCTCGGTGGCCCGGCCGCCGCGGCCGAGCGCGGCGATCCGGGCGGCGGCCTCGGGCAGCACCGGGTCGGTGCGGGTGCCGTCGTGGACGCCGTCCGGCTCGGGGTGGTGCAGTTCGAAGAAGCCCTCGACCACGACGGGCAGGCCGACCTGCAGCAGTGGGCGGGCGACGGCCTCCGGCAGGTCGGCGAGCACCACCGCCTCGGTGTCGAAGCGGCGGACGCCCTGCGGTCCGAACCGGGCCGCCAGCCGGTCGGCCAGTGCCTGGCCGCTCTCCGGCTGCGCCGGCGGCACCGAGCGCGGGAACGGCACCCGGTTGGGCCGCACGCCGTCCTGCGGCGGCAGTGCCCGGACGGCCTCGGCGCGGCGGTCGAACCACGGCCCGTACGCGAGGTCGTGGGTGAGCCGGACACCGGGCAGCGCGGCGGCCAGCGCGTGCGCGGCGTAGCCACCGGGCAGGGCGGCGGGCCGCAGGTCGGTGTGCACGCCGAGCAGGTCCTCGGCGGGCACACCCTGCTCCTTGAGGCGTTCGGCGGCGCGCAGCGCGGGGTGGGCGTGGCCGGTCGCGGACTGCACGACCAGGGTCTGCGCCTCGCCGAGCGCGTCGCGGTAGCGGACGGTGGCCCGGGTGCCGGGTCCGGTGGCGGGCGGCAGCGAGGGGTCGTAGTCGCCGGCGCCGAGGTAGTCCCGGTACATCCGGACGACGTCCGGCACCGGGACGGACGGCCAGACGGTGAGCCCGCCGGTGAGCCGGTCGACGACGCCGCAGGCGGCGCCGATCTCCTCCGGGGCGCGGCGCACCCCGGTGAAGGGGTCGACGTGGACGGGCGGCGGCTCGGGCCACACCACCCAGCCGTGCTCGAACTCGTGGCTGTGCACGCGGCGTGCGCCCTCCGCGGGGAGCGCGCCGTTGATCCAGCGGTGGGCGGCCTCCAGGGCCTGCTCGCGGGTGGTCATCGGCGGGCGCTCCCGGCGGCGGTGCGGTGGATGGTGAGCCGGGACCGCGGCGGGGCGGGCTCGGCGGGGCGGACGGGTTCGGGGGCCGGGTCCGGCGCGGCCTCCGGCTGTGGTGCGGCCGGTGCCCGGGGCGTCCCGGCCGCGGGGCCGGTCGCGACGGGCCCGGGCCCCGCAGGCTCGGCCTCGGCAGCGGCCTCGGGCTCTGCGGCGGGCCCGGCCTCGGCGGCCGGTGCGGTGGTCCTGGCGTCCACGACGTCGAGCGGGTGGCAGCGGGCGTCCAGGGCGATCGCCCACAGGCCGTGCTCGGCGCTGTGCAACGGTTCGGTGCCGCTGCGTCCGGTCTGGTGGTCGATCCAGGTCAGCTGGCCGCCGTGGTTGACCGCGTTCCACACGTGCGAGCGGCGGAAGCCGTCCAGGGTCAGCAGCACCGCCTGGGCGCCGGGGCCGGAGCGCAGCAGCGTCTCGGCGACCCGGGCGAAGCCGCCCTCGCCGTCGCCGAGGTCGAGGAACTGGGTGCCGAGCTCGCGCTCCGCGCGGTCGCGGCCGCCGTACTCCCCGGCCGGGCCGTCCGGCAGCCGGGGGGCGGAGCAGACCGGCAGGCCGGAGTAGGTGTCGACCGAGGAGAGTGCCACGTCGACGGTGTTGTTGGCGCGGCCGGGCTCCCGCGGGCCGCCGCCGTTGAGCGCCTCCGTCCAGCCGGCGGCCGGGTCGGGGTGGAGCTCGGGCGTGCCGTCGGGGCGGCGCGGCACCAGCCGCTCGACCTCGGCCTGGTGGGCCGGGTCGACCGGTCCGAGCCCGCCGGGGATGCCGTAGGGGCGCCCGTCGGCGATACCGCGTACGGGGGCGGGCGCGGCGGGCGCGCTCTCCGCGGACCGGCCGGCGCGGGCGGCCAGGTAGGCCGCGGCGACCTGGCCGGGGTGCAGCACCGGCACGACGGTCGGTCCGGTGTGCGGCTCCAGGCCCATCGTCTCCGGCCGGCGGCGGATGTCGCCGGCCTCGCCGAGCCGGAACGGCAGCGGGGCCGGGGCCGTCCCGCCGGCACCGGGCGCGCCGGAGCCGGCCGGGGTGCGGGCCGCCGCACCGGGGCCGCCGACGACCGCGCCGACGACGCCGGAGGAGCCGCCCTGGGCACCGGGCTGGCCGGCCGCGCCGGGCGTTGCCGTACCGGGCGCCGCGGCACCGGGTGCACCGGCACCGGGGGCGCCCGGCGTGCCGGCGGCACCCGGGGCGCCGGGGCCCGCGGGGCCGCCGACCGGGGTGCCGACGGGTGTGCCGGATGCACCGGCCGCGCCGCCCACCGGGGCGCCGACCGGGGGTGCGACCGCACCGCCGGTCGGGGCGCCGCCGACCGCACCACCGCCGACCGGCCCCAGCGGGAAGCCGGAGCCGGCTCCGGCACCGGCCGACGGCCCGGTACCGACCGGGTCGCCGCGCCAGGGGCCGGGGGCCGCCGGGCCGCTCTCGACCGGGGCGCCGTGGACGGGCAGCGACGGCGGGGTGACCACCACCGAGTCGGTGTGCACCGAGACCGGGCCGGGGCGCGGTCCCGCGGGCGGCAGGTCGTAGCCGTCCGGCTCGTACACCGGCGGGGCCGGTGTGTAGTGGCTGCCGCCCTGGGTGCCGCTCCAGCCGCCGCTGTTCCCTGCGGAGGCGGTGCGGTGGCCGCCGCCGTCGCCGAGCGGCGCCTGTGCGACCGGCGGGATGCCCGCCTGCGCTCCCGCGCCGGCGGGGGCCGCGTCGACCTCGAGGCCCACCGGGCCGGGTCGGCCGGTGCCGCCGGGGGCGCCCGGGGCATCGGTTTCCGGGCCCTCGTCGGGCAGGCCGTGGCCGCCGTGCGGGCCGGGACCGGTGCCGAGGTCGGCGGCGGCCACCGGGAGGCCGTCCGCGCCGAGCCGGACACCGTCCGGGCCGACGGCGGCGTCGACCAGCGGGCGGCCGTCCCGGTCCACGCCGGCGACCAGCGGGCGGCCCTTCTCGTCGGTGAGGAGCTTGCCGTCGGTGCCGACCGCGAGGCCGCCGGCCGGGTTGCCCTCGGCGTCCAGCATGACCGGGCGGCCGTGCTCGTCGAGGACCGGCTTGCCGTCCTTGCCGACGGCCAGCGCGAGCCCGGTGTCGCCGACGGTGCCGTCGGCGGCGACGGTCAGCGGCCGGCCCGCGGCGTCGGTGAGCGGCTTGCCGTCGGCGCCGAGCGCCAGGCCGGTCACCCGGTTTCCGGCCGCGTCCACCACCACCGGCCTGCCGTCCGCGCCGAGGACGGGGCGGCCCTGCTCGTCGGTGGCCACGGCGACCCCGTCGAGGCCGGGGAGGCGCTTGCCGTCGGGGCCGACCAGCACCGGACGGCCCTGCTCGTCGGTGGCGACGCTGCCGTCCGGGTTGAGGGCGGCGGAGACGCCGCGGACACCCGCCACGACGGCCGCCCCGCCGACCGCGGAGCCGGCCAGCTGCCCGGTGAGGCCGCCGCCGGAGCGGGCGGCGCTGAGCGTGCGGAACTCGCCGTGCTTCCCGGCGCCGTCGGCCTGCGCTATCCGTTCCAGGGCGGTGACGGCGGGCTCCTTGAGGGCGGCCTGCAGGCCGTCCTTCATCTCCCGGCCGAGTTCGGCGAGCAGCGCGGTGACCTTGATCTTCGCCGCCTCGACGGCGATCGCCTCGCCGGCCTCCGCCGCCGCTCCCTTGACCGCCCCGACGACCTGGCCGACCAGCCCGGACAGCCCCTCCGCCCGGGCGGCCTTCACCTGCGCGGCGGCCGCGGCCTCGGCCTCGTCGGCCTCCGCGATCTCCTCCGCGAGCTCGGTGAGCACCGCGATCAGCTCGGCCTTGCAGCTGTCGACGGCGGCGGCGGCCTTGTCGAAGGCCCCGGCCAGCGCGTCCGCGGCGGCGTGCGCGTCGTCGAGGTGGCCGCGGCCGCCGCCGCTGAAGCCGCGCCAGTGGTCGGCGAAGGCCTCGACGGCAGGGCCGGAGTTCTCCCCGGTGACGCGTTCCGCGGCGGAGGCGCCGCGGCGGCCCAGGCGCTCGGCCTCGGCGCCGAACTCCCGCCACAGGCCGCCTGCACGGCGCAGCGCGTCCTCGTCGGCCTCCGGCCAGCGGCGGTCGAGCCGGGCCATGACCGGGGCCAGCTCCGCGGGCAGGTTCCTGGGCATGTGGTCCCCCTTCGGTGGTGCGGCTTGACGGTCCGTCGACTCAGAGCGCGGTGGGGCCCGGGCCGGTTCCCGGGTGCAGGACCCGGAAGGCCTGCTCGTTGCCCCGGTCGGCCTGTTCGGCGTTGTCGGCCATGGTGTGCAGGCCGGTGCCGATGCCGCCGAGCCGGTCGGCGAGGCCCTGCAGGCCGGCCAGGACGCCCTCCCGGGCGCCCTCGTAGGCCGTGCCGAAGCCCTCGCCCGGCTCGTCCCGCCCCCAGGGGGTGCCGAGCGCCGCGAGGCCGTTCTCCAGTTCGAGTGCCGCCCGCGCGAAGTCGTTCGAGACGTTCTCGAACTCCCGCCCCTCGCCGTGCAGTTCCCAAGGCTTGATCAGGACCTTGTCGGCCATCCCCGTCCCCCGTCCTCGCGGCGCTTCCCCGTACGCAGCCGTCTGCAGCCCGCCATCCTAGGCCCCGGGCGGTGGGCCGCCGGTGCCGTGGTGAGCCTTTTCACCCCGCCTTCACGACCGGCCGGACGGCTGCGCACGACCCGTGCGCGGCCGGTGCGCGGCGCGTGCCGGGCCGGTGTGCCACCCATGCGCGGTCCGCCCGCCCCCGGTTCACCGCGGCGAGGCCATACCCTTGCAGCGTGGCAGCAGCAGACACCGCAAAGCACAAGAAGTCCAGGAAGAACGGCTCGGAGGCGACCGCGGGCACCGTCGTCGACCTGGCGATGCCGACCCTCCGGCCCGAGGTTCCGCTGGACTTCCCGCGCGCCTGGGCCGAGTTCACCGACCCGGCCGACGACGAGCAGGTCTTCCGCTGCGACCTGACCTGGCTCACCTCCAACTGGGGCTGCATCTTCGGCCGGGGGTGCCACGGCATCCGCGAGGGCCGCGGCGCCTCCGACGGCTGCTGCACCCTCGGCGCCCACTGGTCCGACGAGGAGGACGAGCAGCGGGTCGCCGGCCACGCCGCCCGGCTCACCCCGGAGATGTGGGAGAACCACCCGCACGGCACCGACGCCAAGGGCCGCATCCGGCTGGACGGCGGCATCACCATGTTCGACGAGGACGGCGACCGGCAGACCCGCCGGATCGACGGCGCCTGCCTCTTCCGCAACAGCCCGGACTTCCCCGGCGGCGCCGGCTGCGCGCTGCACATCCTGGCCCTGAAGGAGGGCCTCGAGCCGCTGGAGACCAAGCCGGACGTCTGCTGGCAGCTGCCCGTCCGCCGCACCTACGACTGGATCGACCGGCCCGACGACACCCGCTACCTCCAGGTGACCATCGGCGAGTACGACCGCCGCGGCTGGGGTCCGGGCGGCCACGACCTGCACTGGTGGTGCACCGGCAGCCCCGAGGCGCACAACGCCCCCGACCCGGTGTACGTCAGCTACCGCGCCGAGCTCACCGAACTCATGGGCTCCGAGGCCTACGCCGTCCTGGTCGGCCTCTGCGAGCAGCGCATCGCCACCAAGGGCCACAAGAAGCTCGCCCCGCACCCCGCGGACGGGTAGGGGCACCCGACGGGCAGACCGAAGGGGCGTGGGGACCGTGCGGTTCCCCACGCCCCTTCGGGTTTCCCTCTACTTGTCGATGTCGCCGACGACGAAGAACATCGAGCCGAGGATGGCGACCATGTCGGCGACCAGGGTGCCGGGCAGGAGTTCGGTCAGCGCCTGGATGTTGTTGTACGAGGCGGAGCGGAGCTTGAGCCGCCAGGGCGTCTTGTCGCCGCGGGAGACCAGGTAGTAGCCGTTGATGCCGAGGGGGTTCTCGGTCCAGGCGTACGTGGTGCCCTCAGGGGCCTTGAGGACCTTGGGCAGCCGCAGGTTGACCGGCCCCGGGGCGATCCCGGCGAGGCGGTCGAGGCAGGCCTCGGCGAGGTCGAGGGAGTTGGCGGTCTGCTCCAGCAGGCACTCGAAGCGGGCGAGGCAGTCGCCCTCCTCGCGGACCACGACGGTGAGCAGGTCGGCGAGCTCCCCGTACGCGAGGTAGGGCTCGTCGCGGCGGAGGTCGAAGTCGACGCCGCTGGCCCGGGCGATCGGCCCGCTGACGCCGTAGGCGTGGACCTGCTCGCGGGTGAGCACGCCGACGCCGGCGGTGCGGCCGCGGAAGATCTCGTTGCCGAGGACGAGGTCCTCGTAGACCGGCAGCTGCTTGCGGACGGCGGCGACGGCCTGCCGGACGCGGCCGAGCCAGCCGGCCGGGAGGTCCTCCTTGAGGCCGCCGACCCGGTTGAACATGTAGTGCATGCGGCCGCCGGAGGCCTCCTCCAGGACGTGCTGGAGCTCCTCGCGGCCGTGGAAGGCGTGGAAGATCGGGGTGATGCCGCCGAGCTCCAGCGGGTAGGAGCCGAGGAACATCAGGTGGTTGAGCACCCGGTTGAGCTCGGCGAGCAGGGTGCGGATCCACACCGCCCGCTCGGGGACCTCCATGCCGAGCATCCGCTCGACGGCGAGGACGACGCCGAGTTCGTTGGAGAAGGCCGAGAGCCAGTCGTGCCGGTTCGCCAGCATGATGATCTGGCGGTAGTCGCGGGCCTCGAAGAGCTTCTCGGCGCCGCGGTGCATGTAGCCGATGACCGGCTCCGCGGCGACGATGCGCTCGCCGTCCAGCACCAGCTTCAGCCGCAGCACGCCGTGCGTGGACGGGTGCTGCGGGCCGATGTTGAGCACCATGTCGCTGGTGCCGAGCTCGCCCGTGAGCTGCTGCGCACCTGCGCCGATGCCGACCGTGGTCTCCCTCATGGCAACAGAGTCTGCCACCCCGCGGGCGTGGGGAGTCCCTCCAGGCTCCGCGGTACCGGCATGCGGACGGCCTGGGCCAGCCAGCCGAAGCCGCCGAGGCCGGCCGGGTCGGTCAGCTCGGCGGCCTCGCCGGCCCCGCCGAGGGCCCGCAGGTAGGCCGCCGGGTCGGTGGAGGCGAGGGCGAGCGGCGGCCGTCCGCCGTGCACGCCGAGGGCGTGCAGGGCGGCGCGCTGCGTCGTCCACAGGCTGTGGACGGCGGGGGCGGCGGCCGAGTCCAGGGCGACGTGCGCGGTGACGTCGCAGCTGCCGTCGGGGACGGGCCGCACCTCGCGGCCGGCCCGGAAGCCGGTGAGCGTGCCGAAGGGCGGGCGGTCGGCGGCGCTGTGGGCGTAGTCGACGGCGACCGCGAGGCCGCGGTCGAGGGCGGCGACCGCCGAGGCCCAGGCCTCGTCGCGGGTGCGGCCGATCTCGATGCGTTCGCCGTCGGGCCACCAGCGGGCCGCCCAGGCCGCGTCGGCCCCCTCCAGCGGCCCGCCGAGCCGCTCCTCTCCCCCGGCGCCGACCTCGACGTACCGCAGCACGCCGTCCTCGTCGGCCTCGGCGATGTCCAGGGGCACGTTGTCGAGCCACTCGTTGGCGAACAGCAGCCCGGTCAGTCCGGTCGGCAGGGCGTCCGTCCACACCACCTGCTCCGGCAGTCCGGCCGGGCGGTCGGCGAGTTCGACGGCGTACGGGCGGACCCGGGCGGCGAGCTCCGGGTCGAGGGCGGAGAGCACGCCGGTGAGGAGCTCGCCGCGGCCGGCGCCGACGTCCGCGAGGGCGAGCTCGGCGGGGTGCCCGAGCGCCTCGTCGGTCTCGGCCAGCAGCCGGGCGACGGCGCCGGCGAAGAGCGGGGAGGCGTGCACCGAGGTGCGGAAGTGCCCGGCCGGGCCCTCGGGGCCCCGGTAGAAGCCGTCCGCGCCGTAGAGTGCGCGTTCCATGGCGGGCCGCCACCGCATCCAGGTCATGGGTGTGGACGGTACCTGCCGGGAGGGGCGTTCCGGTGGGGGGCGTCTCCACCCTGCGGCGGATGCCGGATCGCTCTCGCGGCGGACCTGGGGGTGGTCCCCGACTGCCTAGGCTTGGATCGTGCATCGACTGAACGCCTGGCTCCGCCGTCACCCGATGGTGGTCGACTCCGTCTGGGCGCTGGTGGTCCTCCTGCTGGGGCTGCTGTCCGACTTCTCGGAGTCCGACCGGCAGCTGTACGGGGGCCTGGCCGTGTCGCTGGCGATCGCCGCCCTGATGGTGGTGCGGCGCCGGTACCCGGACCTGGCCGCGGCGGGGGGCACCGCGCTCGGGCTGGGGCAGCTCGTCCTGGACATCGTGCCGGGCGGCTCCTCCGTCGGCTACCTGGTCTTCGCGTACACCGGCGCGGCCTTCGGCTCGCCCTGGGCCTCGCGGCTGGTGCTGTCCGTGGGCCTGGTTGCCGGGCCGCTGACGCTGTGGCGGTTCGACAGCAGCACGGACAGCCCGCCGGGCGACCCGGCCCCGGCGGGGCCGAGCACCTGGCAGATGGTGTTCGTGGCGGTGCTGATGTCGACGCCGTTCGTGCTGTGCTGGGCGTGGGGCCGGCTGACCAGGGTCCGCGGCGCCTACCTGGTGGAGCTGGAGGACCGCGCGGCCCGGCTGGAGCGCGAGCGGGACGCCCAGTCGAAGGTCGCGGTGGCCGCCGAGCGCGCCCGGATCGCCCGGGAGCTGCACGACGTGGTCGCGCACAACGTCTCGGTGATGATCGTCCAGGCCGACGGCGCCGCCTACGTGCTGGACAACTCGCCGCAGCAGGCGAAGGAGGCGCTCGCCACCATCGCCGGCACCGGCCGCCAGGCGCTGGTGGAGATGCGCCGGCTGCTCGGGGTGCTGCGCACCTCGGAGACGGCCGAGGAATACGTGCCGCAGCCCGGCGTCGAGGAGCTGCCGGAGCTGCTGGAGCAGGTGCGCACGGCCGGCCTCCCGGTGGACTTCGCCACCTCCGGCGAGCCGCGGGAGCTTCCCCGCGGCCTGGAGCTGACGGTGTACCGGATCGTCCAGGAGGCGCTGACCAACGTGCGCAAGCACGGCGGCCCGGGCGCCCGGGCGCGGGTCGCGGTGGACTTCGGCGACCGCGACCTGGAGGTGCTGATCGAGGACGACGGCCGCGGCAGCACCGCGGAGCAGCTCGACGCCGGTGGTGCCGACGGCCCCGGCCATGGTCTGATCGGCATGCGCGAGCGCGTCGGCATGGTGAGCGGCAGCCTCGACGTCGGCCCGCGGCCCGGCGGCGGCTTCCGCATCCGGGCCGTCCTCCCCCTCAAGACGGCCTCGTGACCGCCGCGGCCCAGCCCGCGGCGCAGGTGAAGGAGAACCGACCGTGACCATCCGTGTGATGCTCGTCGACGACCAGGAGCTGCTCCGCACGGGCTTCCGGATGGTCCTGCAGTCGCAGGGCGACATCGAGATCGCCGCCGAGGCGGGCGACGGCGCGCAGGCGCTGGAGCGGCTCGCCCGGGCGGAGGTCGACGTGGTGCTGATGGACGTCCGGATGCCGCGCATGGACGGCGTGCAGGCCACCCGGCAGATCTGCCTGGACGCCTCCGGGGTGCCGATCCCGGGCGCCCCGCACGTGCTGATCCTCACCACCTTCGACCTGGACGAGTACGCCTTCGCCGCGCTGAAGGCCGGGGCGAGCGGCTTCCTGCTGAAGGACGTCCCGCCGACCGAGCTGGTCGCGGCGATCCGCGCCGTGCACGGCGGCGACGCGGTGGTCGCGCCGACCACCACGCGCCGGATGATCGACCGCTTCGCACAGGTGCTGCCGACGCCCTCGACCGCGCCGGGATCGCCGGTGCTGGGGCCGCTCACCGACCGCGAGCGGGAGGTGTTCCTGCTGGTGGCGCAGGGCCTGTCGAACAGTGAGATCGCGGCCCGGCTGACCCTGTCGGAGGCCACCGTGAAGACGCACGTCGGCCGCATCCTCGCCAAGCTGGGCCTGCGGGACCGTGTCCAGGCCGTGGTGCTCGCCTACGAGAACGGCCTGGTCCGGGCCGGCGCCACGGACTGAACCGGGGCCGGCCCGGAGAAGAACGACGCTCGGTCCGCCGGTTCAGAGGCGCCGCAGGCCCTGGATCACCTCTCGCAGCAGCCGGACGTCCGGCCGGGCGGCCTCGGCCGGCCCGGGGCCGACCCTGACCACGCCGCCCTGGACGAGGTCGCCCAGCAGCACCCGCAGGGCGCCGAGCGGCAGGTCGGCGTCGGCGGCGAGTTCGGCGAGCGGGCGCGGCCGGGCCCGGACGCGTTCCAGCAGGATGCTGCGGGCGTGGTCGAGCGGGGTGGCCGGCTCGGCGTCCGGCACCGCGGAGACCTCGGCCAGCAGGTCGTACCGCTCGGCGGCGGCGGACCGGGTGCGCCCGCCGGTGAGGGTGAACGGCCGGACCATCGGGCCGGCCTCGTCGTCGTACCAGTGTCCGCTCATGGGCCCGCCCGTCAGCCGCGGGCCGGCTCGGCGGCGCGGGCGGGCACGGCCAGGTGGCGGCCGACCCGGCGGACGAGCATCGACATCTCGTAGGCGATCTGGCCGACGTCGGCCTGCGGGTCGCAGAGCACGGCCAGGCAGCTGCCCTCGCCGGCCGGGGTGACGAAGAGGAAGGCCTCCTCCAGCATCACCATGGTCTGCCGGACGCCGCCCGCCGCGAAACGGTTGCCGACCCCGCGGGCGAGGCTGTGGAAGCCGGAGCAGACGGCGGCGAGGTGGTCGACGTCCTCGGTGCTCATGCCGGCGGAGGCGGCGGTGGGCAGGCCGTCCGAGGAGAGCAGCACGGCCTGGCGGACGTGCTCGGTGCGGTCGGCCAGGTCCTCCAGCAGCCAGTCCAGGCCGCCGCTGCCCTGCTCGGTGGTCTCGGGCGTGCTCATCGTTCGTCCTCCGGGTGGTGCGGGGTACGGGCGTCGGCGGTCCGGCCCCGGTCGAGGCCGCGCTGGAACGCGCCGAAGAGGGCGCCCATCTGCTCGGCCGAGATCTCGGCGGGTGCTCGGGCGGGCGCCCCGGCGGCCGGGTCCGGCTCGGTGCCGGGTGCGGTGTCCGGGGCCTTCAGCTGGGGGGCGAGGGAGGCCTGGCGGGTGCGGGTGGGCAGGGCGCGCCGCATCGGCAGGACGGCGGCGCCCTGGGTGTCGGCGGGTTCCGGCCCGGCCTCCGGTGCGGGCAGCGGTTCGGGCCGCGGCCCGGGACCGGGGTCCGGCCCGGGCTCGGGCGGGTCGGCGAGGACGGTCCTCGGCATCAGGACGACGGCGGTGGTGCCGCCGTACGGCGAGCGGCGCAGCGACACCTCGAAGCCGTGCCGCCGGGCGAGCCGGCCGGTGACGAACAGGCCGAGCCGCTCGGTGCGGGTGGGGTCGAACTCCTGCGGCTCGGCGAGGGTGCGGTTGGCGGCGGCGAGCTCGTCCTCGTCCATGCCGAGGCCGCGGTCGTCGATCTCCAGGACGCAGCCGTGGGCGGCCTCGCCGGCCCGCATGGTGACCTGGGTGTGCGGGGGCGAGAAGGCGGTGGCGTTCTCGATGAGTTCGGCGACCAGGTGGGCGAGGTCGGCGACGGCGGGGCCGGCGACGAAGACCGGCGGCATCGGCGGGACGACCACCCGCTCGTACTCCTCGACGGCGCCGACCGCGGAGCCGACGACCTCGACCAGCGGGACGGGCCTGCGCCACATCCGGCCGGGGGCGGCACCGGAGAGGATGATCAGGCCCTCGGCGTGGCGACGCATCCGGGTGGCGAGGTGGTCGACGCGGAAGAGGTCGGCGAGCTCGTCGGGGTCGGTGGCGCGGCGCTCCATGGCGTCGAGCAGTTTGAGCTGGCGGTGGACGAGGGCCTGGCTGCGGCGGGCGATGTTGACGAAGACGCCGGAGATGCCGGAGCGCAGCCGGGCCTGTTCGACGGCGGCCTCCACTGCGGCGCGGCGGGCGTGGTTGAGGGCGCGGCCGAGGTCGCCGATCTCGTCCTCGTTCTCCCCGGCGGCGAAGGCGAGACGGGGGGCGGCCCGTTCCACGTCGACGGTCTCGCCGGCGGCGAGGCGGCGCACGACGTCGGGGAGCTGGCGGTTGGCGAGCCGGTCGGCGGCGATCCGCAGCCGGGCGAGCCGGCGGGTGATCCGGCGGCCGGTGCGCACCGAGTACCAGACGGAGAGCACCACGGCGAGCAGTCCGGCGCCGCCGGCGAGGCCGGCCTTCAGCAGCTGGTCGCCGGCGTAGGCGCGGCCGCGGGCGGCCGAGTTGAGGGCGGCGTCCTTGCACAGCTCCATGTAGCGGCGGACGACCGGGTCCATGGTGGTGCGCCAGCCCCCGCGGTCGACGGCGCGGGCGGCCCCGTCGGCGCCGGACTCCAGGACGCCGTCCTCGGCGCGCACCAGGGCGGTGTACCGGGGGTCGGCGGCGAAGGCCTCGAAGGCGGCCCGGGAGTCGGCGGGCAGCGCGGCGACGTAGGTGCGCTGGAAGATCCTGCGGTCCTCGACGGCGGCGGTGAAGGCGCGGAACTGTGCGGGGGTGAAGGAGCCGGCGGCCCGGGCGCCGGAGCCGAGGGCGTCCTCGCGGGAGACGAATTCACGGACCCGGACGAGTTCGATCACGGTCTGCGCCTCGCGGGCGAGCCGGCCGGCCTGCAGTGCGGTGAGCGCGGACTGGACGGCGAAGGCGGGTTCGACGGCGGCGGTGTACCGGTCGACCGCGGTGTCCCAGGCGAGGGAGCGGGTGATGACGGCCTGGCGGAGCGGGGCGAGGCCGTCGGCGGCGGTGAGCATCGCCGTGAGGGTGTCCCGCTGCTCGGCGGTGAGTTCGTCCTGCCGGTCGGGGTCCTCGGCGGCGGCCCGCATGGCGCGGACCTTCTCGTCGGTGGCCCGTTCCTGCGCGGTGTACGCGGCGAGGGCGGTCGGGTCGCCGCCGGAGCCGAGGTACTCGGCGGCCAGCCGGCGCTCGATCTGCATCTGGCCGACGGCGGTGTCCACGGGGCTGCCGAAGTACCCGTAGGCGTCCTTGAGCCGGACGAGGGCGCGCAGGTCGCCGGTCATGGAGACCATGGCGAAGGTCCACAGGCCGACCAGGGCGACCAGGGGGATCAGCACCAGGGCGATGATCCGGGTACGGATGGTGCGGGGGCGGCGCGGGAGGGCACGGCCGAGGCGTCTGGGCATGGTCTCCCTCGGGGTCCCGGGGCTTGGACTGCGCCAAGTTACCCGCCCGTAGCGCCCCGGTCCCCCGGCGGGTTGTGAAGCTTCCGTGGAGATACCGCGGGCCGGGCCCGCGCGGCCTGGCCGATCCGGCCGCACCGTACGATGGAGCGGTACGTCTGGTACCTGCACAGGACTGGAACGGGAAGCAATGACGAGGGCCGAGCGGTGAGCGCGTCCGACAATGCCCCGGCCCTCGGGCCGACCGACCCCTTCGGCGATCCGCTGGACCCGGAGAACCGGCCCGCCCGGCTCGCCGTCGGCGTGGTCGGCACCGGCCGGGTCGGCCCCGCACTGGGCGCCGCCCTGCAGCTGGCCGGCCACAAGGTGGTCGCCGCCTCCGGGGTCTCGGCGGCCTCCCGCCGCCGTGCCGAGGCGCTGCTGCCCGGGGTCCGGCTGGTCTCCCCGCCGCAGGTGCTGGCCGCCGCCGACCTGGTGCTGCTGACCGTGCCCGACGACGCGCTGGCCGACCTGGTGGCCGGGCTGGCCGCGACCGGGGCGATCCGCCCCGGCCAGATCGTGGTGCACACCTCCGGCGCGCACGGCGTCGCCGTCCTGGAGCCGGCCGTCCGCGCGGGGGCGCTGCCGCTGGCCCTGCACCCCGCGATGACCTTCACCGGCACCTCCGTGGACCTCGCCCGGCTGGCCGGCTGCCCGTTCGGCGTGACCGCGCCCGACGAGCTGCGGCCGGTCGCCGAGGCGCTGGTCGTGGAGATGGGCGGCGAGCCGGAGTGGGTGCCCGAGGAGGTCCGCCCGCTCTACCACACGGCGCTCGCGCACGGCGCGAACCACCTGGTCACCCTGGTCGCGCAGGCGATGGAGCTGCTGCGCGGCGCCGGGGTCGCCGAGCCCGGGCAGCTGCTCGGGCCGCTGCTCGGCGCGGCCCTGGACAACGCGCTGCGGTCCGGCGACGCCGCACTCACCGGCCCGGTCGCCCGCGGCGACGCCGGGACGGTCCGGCGGCACCTGCAGCAGCTGCACACGGTGTCCCCGGACATCGGGCAGGCGTACCGCGCGATGGCCCGGGCCACCGCGCAGCGGGCGGTCCGGGGCGGATCGCTCAAGGAAGGGGCGGCGGCGTCGCTGCTCGACGTACTGAACGAGGAGACCCCCTGATGGCACGCGGCAAGCAGCCGGCGAAGGCCCCCCGCACCACCGTGCTCACGCGGACGGTCGGCGAGTTCGAGGCGGCGTTCTGGCCGGACGAGCAGCCGGTGGACAACGCGGTCGTGATGACCATGGGCGCGCTGCACGCCGGCCACGCCGCACTGGTGCGGGCGGCCCGCAAGCAGGTCGGCCGGGACGGCCGGGTGGCGGTGACGGTCTTCGTCAACCCGCTGCAGTTCGGCGCCGGCGAGGACCTCGACCGCTACCCGCGCACCCTGGACGCCGACCTCGAGCTCGCCCGCGAGATGGGCGCCGACGTGGTCTTCGCCCCGACCGTCGAGGAGATGTACCCGAACGGCGAGCCGCTGGTGCGGCTGTCCGCGGGCCCGATGGGCGACGGCTTCGAGGGCGCCGCCCGCCCGGGCCACTTCGACGGCGTGCTGACGGTCGTCGCCAAGCTGCTGCACATCACCGACCCGGACTTCGCCTTCTTCGGCGAGAAGGACGCCCAGCAGCTGGCGATCATCCGCCGGATGGTCGCCGACCTGGACTTCGACGTGGAGATCGTCGGCGTCCCGACCGTCCGCGAGGAGGACGGGCTGGCGCTCTCCTCCCGCAACCGCTTCCTCTCCGACACCGAGCGCGGCCACGCACTGGCCCTGTCCAGGGCGCTGTTCGCCGGCCGCGACGCGGGCGCCAAGGGTGCGAAGGCGGTCCGCGAGGCGGCCGCCGACGTCCTGGACGGCGCCGAAGGTGTCACCCTTGACTACCTCGCCCTGATCGACCCGGACTCCTTCACCGAGGCGCCGGACGACTTCACGGGCGAGGCGGTACTGGCCGTGGCCGCCAAGGTGGGTCCGACCCGCCTGATCGACAACGTCGGCGTCATCGTCCGGTAGCACCACCGCGTTCGGCCCCCCGTAGGCATGCACTCTCCCCCGGCCCGGCCGGGGGTCCCACCAGGAGGCGTGACCAGATGCTCCGCACCATGCTCAAGTCCAAGATCCACCGGGCCACCGTGACCCAGGCCGACCTGCACTACGTCGGCTCCGTCACCGTCGACGAGGACCTCCTCGACGCCGCGGACCTGCTCCCCGGCGAGCTCGTCCACATCGTCGACATCAACAACGGCGCCCGCCTGGAGACGTACACCATCGCGGGCCCGCGCGGCTCCGGCGTGATCGGCATCAACGGTGCCGCCGCCCGCCTGGTGCACCCCGGCGACCTGGTGATCCTCATCGCGTACGGCCAGATGGACACCGCCGAGGCCAAGGCGTACCTGCCCAAGGTCGTCTTCGTCGACGGGGACAACCGGATCACCGGCATGGGCGGAGACCCGGCCGAGGCGCCCGAGGGCAGTGGCCTGCTCCGCGGCGACCGGGCGTACCGTGATGCGGACGGCGCGACTGCCGACGCCGCGCGCTGAAGGAGCAAGTGAAGCCATGCCGTACCGCCTGACCGCCCCCGCCCCGGGCTGGACCGCGACCACCGACGTCGTCGTGGTCGGCTCCGGCGTCGCGGGCCTGACCGTCGCGCTCAACGTCCGCCGAGCCGGCCTGCGGGCCACGGTGGTCACCAAGGCGATGCTGGACGACGGCTCCACCCGCTGGGCCCAGGGCGGCATCGCCGCCGCCCTGGGCGAGGGCGACACCCCCGAGCAGCACCTCGACGACACCCTGGTCGCCGGCGCCGGCCTGTGCGACGAGGACGCGGTGCGCACCCTCGTCACCGAGGGCCCGGACGCCGTGCGCCGGCTCATCGCCGTCGGCGCCGCCTTCGACCAGGACGAGGACGGCTCGATCCTGCTCACCCGCGAGGGCGGCCACCACCGCCGCCGGATCGCGCACGCCGGCGGCGACGCCACCGGCGCGGAGATATCCCGCGCACTGGTCGCCGCCGTCCGCAACGACCCGGGCATCGAGCTGATCGAGCACGCGCTCGTCCTCGACCTGCTCACCGACGCCGACGGGCACGCCGCCGGCCTCACCCTGCACGTCATGGGCGAGGGCCAGCGGGACGGCGTCGGCGCCATCCGGGCCCGCGCCGTGGTGCTCGCCACCGGCGGCATGGGCCAGGTCTTCTCCGCGACCACCAACCCGGCGGTCTCCACCGGCGACGGCGTCGCCCTCGCGCTGCGCGCCGGGGCCGAGGTCGCCGACCTGGAGTTCGTCCAGTTCCATCCGACCGTGCTCTGGCTCGGCGCCGAGGCCGAGGGCCAGCAGCCGCTGGTCTCCGAGGCCGTCCGCGGCGAGGGCGCACACCTGGTCGACGCCTCCGGCGAGCGCTTCATGCTCGGGCAGCACGAACTCGCCGAGCTCGCCCCGCGCGACATCGTCGCCAAGGCGATCACCCGGCAGATGCAGCTGCGCGGCACCGAGCACATGTACCTGGACGGCCGGCACTTCGGCGCCGAGATGTGGGAGCACCGCTTCCCGACCATCCTCGCCTCCTGCCGGGCCCACGGCATCGA
Organism: Kitasatospora sp. NPDC051914; assembly: GCF_040680995.1. Lineage (NCBI taxonomy): Bacteria > Bacillati > Actinomycetota > Actinomycetes > Kitasatosporales > Streptomycetaceae > Kitasatospora > Kitasatospora sp. NPDC051914. Next base: position 12,664 of record NZ_JBFAXX010000021.1, on the reverse strand, counting down.
CCCGGTCACCGACCTGATCCCGGTCGCCCCCGCCGCCCACTACGCCTCCGGCGGCGTGCGCACCGACCTCACCGGCCGCACCACCGTGCCCGGCCTGTACGCCTGCGGAGAGGTCGCCTGCACCGGCGTGCACGGCGCCAACCGGCTCGCCTCCAACTCCCTGCTGGAGGGCCTGGTCTTCGCCGAACGGATCGCCGCCGACCTGGCCGCGCGGCACGCCGCCGGCGACCTGCCCGAGCGGGCCGTCGACGTCGCCGCCGCCCTGGACGCCCGCACCGTGCCGCTGCTGGCCCCCGAGGCGCGCGCCGACATCCAGCGGCTGATGTCCCGCGGGGCCGGCGTGCTGCGCTCGGCCGAGTCGATGGCCGCCACCGCCGAGGGCCTCGCCGTCCTCGCCCGGGAGGCCTCCGCCTACCTGGACGAGGGCAAGCCGGCCGACCCCCGGGTGGAGACCTGGGAGGCCGCCAACCTGCACCTGGTCGCCACCGCACTGGTCACCGCCGCGGCCCGCCGCGAGGAGACCCGCGGCTGCCACTGGCGCGAGGACTTCCCCGACCGTGACGACGCCCGCTGGCAGCACCACCTGGTCACCACCCTCGACGCCGACGGACACCCGTGCGTACAGGGGTGACCCCGCCCCCCGGCGTGACCCAGCCAATCAACTAGGAGCACCACGATGACCCACGACGAACTTCCGCTCGCCTCCGCCGGCGGCTGCGGCGACGGCTGCGCCTGCGGCGAGGGCGAGGCGTACGAGACCGGGCTGGACCCGGCGCTGGCGGCGCTGCTGGAGGAGGCCGGCCTGGACCCGGTCGAGGTCGAGGACGTCGCGATGCTCGCGCTCGGCGAGGACCTGGCCGGCGGGGAGGACGTCACCTCGGTGGCCACCGTCCCGGCGGACGCCGTCGCCACCGCCGACTTCACCGCCCGGCAGGCCGGCGTGGTGGCGGGCCTGCGGGTCGCCGAGGCCGTGGTCTCGCTGGTCTGCGAGGAGGAGTTCGAGGTCGAGCGGCACGTCGAGGACGGCGCCCGGGTCGAGGCCGGCCAGGTGCTGCTCTCCGTCCGCAGCCGCACCCGCGACCTGCTGACCGCCGAGCGCAGCGCGCTGAACCTGCTCTGCCACCTGTCCGGCATCGCCACCGCCACCCGGGCCTGGGCGGACGCCCTGGAGGGCACCGGCGCGGTCGTCCGGGACACCCGCAAGACCACGCCCGGCCTGCGCGCGCTGGAGAAGTTCGCGGTCCGCTGCGGCGGCGGCGCCAACCACCGGATGGCGCTGTCCGACGCCGCGCTGGTGAAGGACAACCACGTGGTGGCGGCCGGCGGTGTGGCGGAGGCCTTCCGCGCGGTGCGGGCCGCGTACCCGGACCTCGCGGTCGAGGTCGAGGTCGACACCGTGGAGCAGATCGCGCCGGTGCTGGAGGCCGGGGCGGACCTGATCCTGCTCGACAACTTCACCGTGCCGCAGCTCAAGGAGGCGGTCGCCCTGGTCGGCGGCCGGGCGAAGCTGGAGGCGTCCGGCGGACTGACCCTGGCCACCGCGCGCGAGGTCGCAGAGACTGGTGTCGACTACCTGGCCGTCGGGGCCCTGACGCACTCGTCGCCCGTCCTCGACATCGGCCTGGACCTCCGCGCCTGACCCCGCCTCAACAGAAAGCCATCCTGTGCTCCTCACCATCGACGTCGGCAACACCCAGACCACGCTCGGCCTGTTCGACGGCGAGGACATCGTCGAACACTGGCGGATCTCCACCGACCCGCGGCGCACCGCGGACGAGCTGGCGGTGCTGTTGCAGGGTCTGATGGGCGCTCATCCCATCGTGTCCGCCGAGGACAAGGTGGCGGGGCTGTCGATCTGTTCGTCCGTGCCCGCCGTGCTCCACGAACTCCGCGAGGTGACGCGCCGTTACTACGGCGACGTGCCCGCGGTGATCGTGGAGCCCGGGGTGAAGACCGGGGTGCACGTCCTGATGGACAACCCCAAGGAGGTCGGCGCCGACCGCATCGTCAACGCGCTGGCCGCCAACCACCTCTACGGCGGCCCGTGCATCGTGGTGGACTTCGGCACCGCGACCACCTTCGACGCCGTGAACGCCCGCGGGGACTACGTGGGCGGTGCGATCGCACCGGGCATCGAGATCTCGGTGGAGGCGCTCGGCATGCGCGGCGCACAGCTCCGCAAGATCGAGTTGGCCCGCCCCCGCAACGTCATCGGCAAGAACACCGTTGAAGGGATGCAGTCCGGCATCCTGTACGGCTTCGCCGGGCAGGTCGACGGGCTGGTCAACCGGATGGCCCGGGAACTCGCCAAGGACCCGGACGACGTCCAGGTGATCGCCACCGGCGGTCTGGCCCCGCTGGTCCTCGGCGAGGCCGAGACCGTGGACGTGCACGAGCCCTGGCTCACCCTGATCGGCCTCCGGCTGATCTGGGAGCGCAACAAGCCCTGAACGGGCCCTGCGACCAATGCTGCTGACGGTCGGTCGGACACGGTACCGGCCGTCGGCAGGTCGGATCAGCGGCAGATACGCCAATCGGGACAACTGCGGCGCCAATCGCCCGAAATCGGACGTACGCCACGTACTGTCACCTCATGCCTACGCCACACGGATCGCGCGGCGGCATGGCCTTCAGCGCCGACGAAGTCCGCGTGCTGCGCCGCGCCCTCGCCCAAGCCCTCCACCCGGTCCTGCCCGACCGCCTGCACCCGCCCGTCCCGTCCGCCGCGCCGTGGGCGGAGGACGTCCACGAGGCACTGCAGCTGACCGAGTCCATCGACGAGGCGGTCCGCGAGGGCGGGCGGCTGCGCAGTTTCCTGCTCGCCGACCTGGCCCGCTACCGCGCGGCCCTGCCCGGCAGTGCGCGCGGCTACCTGGAACAGCTGGAGGAGGCCGTCACGGACGGATACCTCCCCACCCCCGACGACCTCTCCGCGCTGCGCTCGCTCTCCCGGCTGCCCTGCGGCCCCGCCGAACACGCCCGCCGCTCGCGGCTGGCCGGCCGGTGCCACGCGCTGGCCGAGGCCGAGGTCCGCGAGCGGCTCTCGCTCACCTCCGGCCAGCGCCACCTGGCGGCCGTCCCGAGCCCGGCGGCCGAGCCCCTGCCCGCCACCCACCTTGGAGGACGCGTCCCGATGAGCAGCAACCCCAGGCCGCCGGCCGACGGCGAGCAGCCGCGGCCCCACCGGATGCCCACCCCCGCCGAACTCTTCGGCCGCCGCCCCAAGGCCAAGCAGCAGCCCCAGCCGCCCGCCCCCGAGGACGAGGACACCGAGCTCGCCACCGGCACCGGCTGAGACCCCCGTTCGGCGGCGGCCCCGGAGCGTCCCCGCGGCGCTCCGGGGCCGCCGCGCGAAACCCGTGCGGGAGCGCGGCCCGGCGGTGGCTACCCTTGTGGGGTGAGCGATCAGACCACCGTCAACGCGACCGACGACCTCCCCGAGCAGATGCGCGTGCGGCGCGACAAGCTGGACCGGCTCCGGGCGGCCGGCGTCGACCCCTACCCGGTCGGCTTCCCCCGTACGTCCACCATTGCCGACCTCCGCGCCAAGCACCCCGACCTCCCCGCGGACACCGCGACCGGCGAGCGGGTCGGCATCACCGGCCGCGTCATCCTGGCCCGCACCGGCGGCAAGCTCTGCTTCGCCACGCTGCGCGACGGCTCGGGCGACCTCCAGGTGATGCTGTCGCTCGACAAGCTGGGCGAGGAGCGGCTGGCGGCCTGGAAGACCGACATCGACCTCGGCGACCAGGTCGGCGTGGAGGGCGAGGTCATCACCTCCCGCCGCGGCGAGCTGAGCGTGATGGTGGACCGCTGGGAACTCACCGCGAAGTGCCTGCGCCCGCTGCCGGACAAGCACAAGGGCCTGACCGACCCGGAGGCCCGGGTCCGCCAGCGGTACGTGGACCTGATCGTGAACCCCGAGGCGCGCGAGATGCTCCAGCTGCGCACCCGGGTGATCCGCTCGATCCGCCGCACCTACGAGGACCGCGGCTACCTCGAGGTCGAGACCCCGATGCTGCAGCCGATCCACGGCGGCGCCAACGCCCGCCCGTTCAAGACGCACATCAACGCCTACGACATCGAGCTCTACCTGCGCATCGCGACCGAGCTCTACCTCAAGCGCCTGGTGGTCGGCGGCGCCGAGAAGGTCTTCGAGATCAACCGGAACTTCCGCAACGAGGGCGCCGACGCGACCCACAACCCGGAGTTCACCGCCCTGGAGTCGTACGAGGCCTACGGCGACTACGACACCCAGGCCGAGCTGATCCGCGCGATCATCGTCAACGCCGCCCGGGACGCCCTCGGCACCACCGTGGTCAAGGGCGTCGGCCCGGACGGCCAGGAGCACGAGATCGACCTCGCCGAGCCCTGGGAGGAGGTCTCGGTCTACCCGGGCATCTCCGCGCACCTCGGCACCGAGATCACCCCGGAGACGTCGGTCGAGGAGCTGCGCAAGCTCGCCGACGGCGCCGGCGTGCCGTGGGAGAAGGAGTGGGGCCACGGCCAGATCGTCCTGGAGATGATCGAGCGCCTGCTGGAGCACCACGCGATCCGGCCGACCTTCATCCGGGACTACCCGACCGAGGTCTCCCCGCTGACCCGCCAGCACCGCTCGATCCCGGGCGTCGCGGAGAAGTGGGACCTGGTGATCTTCGGTACCGAGATCGGCACCGCCTACTCCGAGCTGATCGACCCGGTCGAGCAGCGCGCCCGCCTGACCGCCCAGTCGCTGCTGGCGGCCGGCGGCGACGTCGAGGCGATGCAGCTGGACGAGGACTTCCTGCGCGCCCTGGAGTACGCGATGCCGCCCACCGGCGGCCTCGGCCTCGGCGTGGACCGCCTGATCATGCTGCTCACCGGCAAGAACATCCGCGAGACGGTGCTCTTCCCCCTGGTGAAGCCCGAGGCCAAGAGCAGCGGCGCCGCCGCTGCGGACGACGCAGAAGCAGAAGAGGAGTGACCTGATGGACTACGTCAGCGCGATCGTGCCGCCGCTGGTCATGGCGATCGGCTTCGGATTCCTGGTGCGGGCGATCATCCGCAGCCAGGGCGGCGCCCAGAAGGCCAAGGAGGACGCCGCCGCCGACGCGATGGCCGCCACGACCGGACGCGCCGCGGAATAGCCGCTGCGGGCCCTCAGGACACCACCGGCGCGCCGCCGCCCCCGCCACGGGGGTGGCGGCGCGCCGGTCCGCTTGCCGAATCGCCGACTTTGTCCGAATCAGTTCCTATCCTGGCCGGACTATGGTGCGGCAACTCGGAGAACTCGAGAACGACATCATGACCAGGGTCTGGCAGTGGAACCGCCCGGTCACGGTTCGCGAGGTTCTGCAGGATCTGCGGACGGAACGCGATATCGCGTACACCACGGTGATGACCGTGCTCGACAAGCTGTACAGAAAGGGCTGGTTGCGGCGGGAACAGGCCGGCCGGGCCTATCGATATGAGCCGGTCTCCTCGCGCGAGGCGTACACCGCCGCCCTGATGAACGACGCCTGGGCGACGAGCGACAATCCGGCCGCCGCGCTCGTCCACTTCTTCGGGCTGATGTCGCCGGAGCAGCGCGAGGCACTGCGGGACGCCCTCCGGGTGGCCGCCGTGCTGCCCGCCGGACCGGAGCGCCCGGAGCACGGCCGGGGCACCGGGGAGACCGGGGGTGCCGCGGCACGATAACGTCCCGGCATGGAGGTCACCATCCGCCGGGCGCGGACCACCGACGTGCGGGCCGTAAGGGCACTCATCGACGCCTACTCGCGCGACGGCATTCTGCTCGACAAGCCCACGGTCACGCTGTTCGAATCCGTGCAGGAGTTCTGGGTGGCCGAACGCGACGACACCGGAACGGTGGTCGCCTGCGGTGCGCTGCACGTGATGTGGGAGGACCTGGCCGAGGTCCGCACCCTGGCGGTGGACCCGTCCTGCAAGGGACTGGGCCTCGGACACCTGCTGCTGGAGAAGCTGCTGCAGACCGCGCGGTGGCTCGGCGTCCGTCGGATTTTCTGCTTGACGTTCGAGGTGGCGTTCTTCGCGAAACACGGTTTCGTCGAGATCGGGGAAACCGACGATCGTACGTCGGACCCGGCGGCCGTGGCCACGGAAGTCTATGAAGAACTGTTGCGCTCGTACGATGAAGGAGTCGCGGAGTTCCTTGACCTGGAGCGGGTGAAGCCGAACACCTTGGGCAACTCACGCATGCTGCTGCGCCTCTGAGCGCGCCCTTGTGAGCCTTGCGTGACGCATCCCGATCGGGTAGGGGTTTGTGTTTTCCGGGAAAAGGCGGTTTCCTTTGCCTAGGCAATGACTCGTTTACTCGGAAAGGGAAGCCCGTGGCACAGAGGGTGCAGGTCATTCTTGAAGACGATCTCGACGGCGGCTCCGCGGACGAGACCGTGATGTTCGCGCTCGACGGCGTTGCCTACGAGATCGACCTGAAGAGCGACAACGCCGAGAAGCTCCGCGATCTGCTGGCCCCGTACGTGGAGAAGGGCCGCAAGCAGAGCGGCCGGATCGCCGGCGGCCGCCGCAGCAGCACCGGCGGCCGCAGCACCGGCCGGTCGGCCGCCTCCGGCGCCGACACCGCCAAGATCCGCAGCTGGGCCAAGGAGAACGGCCTGGAGATCAACGACCGTGGTCGCGTCCCGAGCGACATCAAGGCGCAGTACGACAAGGCGCACGCGTCCTGAGGGACGGCTGCGCGGCCGGGCCCCGGCGCACCGGAACCGGCCGATCGCCTGCCGTTGTCATGGCAGGTGCATGATCGGCCGGTCCGATGACGGGCGGCGGGAGCACCCCGGGCTGTGCAACGCTGTAGGGAGCGGAACGGCTTCGCGGGAGGCGTCCGACCGGCGGTACCCGCAGGCCCCGCCGACCGCCCGACCGAGGGCGGGCGGCCTGATGCGCCGTCATTCCCGCCGCGCCGACCGGCGCTCCGGGCCGGACTTCTCGCCAGGCGAACAGCGCCACCGGGGAAACTGCGCGAATCTCCCCCGGATACCGGGTATGAATGCAGGCGGGCGGGGTCGCAGGGCCCCGGCCGAGGCAGTTCGCGCGGCCGGCCGTCCCATCACCGGGGCCTCTGTTCGCCGATGGCGTAGCGGTCATCGGGTGCATCGGGGCCCCCTGTGGGAACACCGTCTCCCAGCATCAGGTTGGGATTGGTGTCGGCTGGTCGCGCAGCATGAGGTCCCCACGCGAGTGGGGTTGTCCGTGGGCCGCGCCGCTGAGCGGGACTAGCATGCGGAAGGACAGGGCGGGGACGGACCCCGAACTGGCCGACCGCTCTGAGGAGCGAAACGATGTTCGAAAGGTTCACCGACCGCGCGCGGCGGGTTGTCGTCCTGGCTCAGGAAGAAGCCCGGATGCTCAACCACAACTACATCGGCACCGAGCACATCCTCCTGGGTCTGATCCACGAGGGTGAGGGTGTCGCCGCCAAGGCCCTGGAGAGCCTCGGGATCTCGCTCGAGGCGGTCCGGCAGCAGGTCGAGGAGATCATCGGCCAGGGGCAGCAGGCCCCGTCCGGCCACATCCCCTTCACACCCCGGGCGAAGAAGGTCCTGGAGCTGTCGCTCCGCGAGGCCCTTCAGCTCGGCCACAACTACATCGGCACCGAGCACATCCTGCTCGGCCTGATCCGCGAGGGCGAGGGCGTCGCCGCCCAGGTCCTGGTGAAGCTGGGCGCCGATCTCAACCGGGTCCGGCAGCAGGTCATCCAGCTGCTCTCCGGTTACTCCGGCGGCGGCAAGGAGTCCGCGACCGCCGGCGGCCCCGCCGAGGGCACCCCCTCCACCTCGCTGGTCCTCGACCAGTTCGGCCGCAACCTGACGCAGGCCGCCCGCGAGGCCAAGCTCGACCCGGTGATCGGGCGCGAGAAGGAGATCGAGCGGGTCATGCAGGTGCTCTCCCGCCGCACCAAGAACAACCCGGTGCTGATCGGCGAGCCCGGCGTCGGCAAGACCGCCGTCGTCGAGGGCCTGGCCCAGGCGATCGTCAAGGGCGAGGTCCCGGAGACGCTCAAGGACAAGCAGCTCTACACCCTGGACCTCGGCGCCCTGGTCGCCGGCTCCCGGTACCGCGGTGACTTCGAGGAGCGCCTGAAGAAGGTGCTCAAGGAGATCCGCACCCGCGGCGACATCATCCTGTTCATCGACGAGCTGCACACCCTGGTCGGCGCGGGCGCCGCCGAGGGCGCCATCGACGCCGCCAGCATCCTCAAGCCGATGCTGGCCCGCGGCGAGCTGCAGACCATCGGTGCCACCACGCTCGACGAGTACCGCAAGCACCTGGAGAAGGACGCCGCGCTGGAGCGCCGCTTCCAGCCGATCCAGGTCGCCGAGCCGTCGCTGCCGCACACCATCGAGATCCTCAAGGGCCTGCGCGACCGGTACGAGGCGCACCACCGCGTCTCGATCACCGACGCCGCCCTGGTCGCCGCCGCCACCCTGGCCGACCGGTACATCTCGGACCGCTTCCTGCCGGACAAGGCGATCGACCTGATCGACGAGGCCGGCTCCCGGATGCGCATCCGCCGGATGACCGCGCCGCCGGACCTGCGCGAGTTCGACGAGAAGATCGCCGAGGTCCGCCGCGAGAAGGAGAGCGCGATCGACGCGCAGGACTTCGAGAAGGCCGCCTCGCTGCGCGACGACGAGAAGCAGCTGCTCACCGCGAAGGCCAAGCGGGAGAAGGAGTGGAAGGCCGGCGACATGGACGTCGTCGCCGAGGTGGACGAGGAGCTCATCGCCGAGGTCCTGGCCACCGCCACCGGCATCCCGGTCTTCAAGCTGACCGAGGAGGAGTCCTCCCGCCTGCTGCGCATGGAGGACGAGCTGCACAAGCGCGTCATCGGCCAGAAGGACGCCATCAAGGCGCTCTCCCAGGCCATCCGGCGCACCCGTGCGGGCCTCAAGGACCCGAAGCGCCCCGGTGGCTCGTTCATCTTCGCCGGTCCGTCCGGTGTCGGTAAGACCGAGCTGTCCAAGACGCTGGCGGAGTTCCTGTTCGGCGACGAGGACGCACTGATCGCGCTCGACATGTCCGAGTTCTCGGAGAAGCACACGGTCTCCCGGCTGTTCGGCTCCCCGCCCGGCTACGTGGGCTACGAGGAGGGCGGCCAGCTGACCGAGAAGGTGCGCCGCAAGCCGTTCTCCGTCGTCCTCTTCGACGAGGTGGAGAAGGCCCACCCGGACATCTTCAACTCGCTGCTGCAGATCCTGGAGGACGGCCGCCTGACCGACTCCCAGGGCCGCGTGGTCGACTTCAAGAACACGGTCATCATCATGACCACCAACCTCGGCACCCGGGACATCTCCAAGGGCTTCAACCTGGGCTTCGCGGCCACGGGCGACGCCCAGAGCGGGTACGAGCGGATGAAGGCGAAGGTCAGCGAGGAGCTCAAGCAGCACTTCCGGCCGGAGTTCCTGAACCGTGTCGACGACATCGTGGTCTTCCACCAGCTGTCCGAGGACGACATCATCCAGATCGTCGACCTCATGATCGCCAAGGTGGACCAGCGCCTGAAGGACCGCGACATGGGCCTGGAGCTCAGCGTCGAGGCCAAGAAGCTGCTGGCGAAGAAGGGCTACGACCCCATCCTGGGCGCCCGTCCGCTGCGCCGGACGATCCAGCGGGAGATCGAGGACCACCTGTCCGAGAAGATCCTCTTCGGCGAGCTGCGCGCCGGCCACATCGTGGTCGTCGGCACCGAGGGCGAGGGCAAGGACGCGAAGTTCACCTTCCGCGGCGAGGAGAAGTCGCCGGTGGCCGACACTCCGGCCGCCGTGGGCTCGCCCGGCCCGGACCTGACGAAGTAACCGGTAGTACGCAAAAGGACTCGGCCCCGACGGGAACGTCGGGGCCGAGTCCTTTTCAGTTTCAAAACTGTTTAGACATCCATAACCTGTGATTTCGCCCCGTCCGGCGCCCCGCCGGGGCGACACGCACGCTGGTACGGGTGCGATGGATGCCCTGAACTGCAGGCAAGGCTTTACTCTTGACTGACCGTCAGTTGATCACAGCCGCCGGAGGATAGCGTCGTGATCATGCATGGTCAAGGTCTTTCTTTTTCCCGGTGGCTTGGATCAAATGTCGTCCACCTGTCTTTCATTGGTTCGCCGGCGGGCCAAGAGCATGCCGGCAAGGGGAGGACGTCACCACGTTGAAGATATCCAAGAGGGCCGCTGCGGCCACTGCTGCCATCGCGGTCACGGCCGCGCTGGGCACGGGCCTGCTGCCCGGGACGGCCACCGCCGCCACTCCGGCCCCCGTCACGCACGACCCTGCCGATGCGCAGGCGCTCAAGGTCGACCACGACCTGCCGGGCCCGCTGACCGAGAAGGTCGAGGCCGAGCAGAAGGCCGCCACCGAGCAGCTCCTGGCGGGCACCGCCAAGATCGAGAAGCACGGCAGCAGCACCTCGGTGAAGCTGGGCCGCGACAAGTACGTCGAGCTTGCCCGTGAGCGCACGGACAAGATCTTCACGATCCTCGTCGAGTTCGGCGACCAGGTGGACAACACCACCACCACGGCCGACGGCAAGGTCAAGTACGGCGGCCAGCCCGGCCCGGCGCACAACCTGATCGCGCAGCCGGACCGCACCAAGGACAACTCCACCGCCTGGCGTGCCGATTACAACCAGAAGCACTACCAGGACCTGTACTTCTCCCGTGACGGCGACTCGCTGAAGACCTTCTACGAGAAGCAGTCCTCGGGCCGCTACTCGGTCGACGGCCAGGTCACCGACTGGGTGAAGGTGCCGTGGAACGAGGCCCGTTACGGCTCGGACTACTGCGGCCAGCACGTCTGCAACAACGCGCAGGACCTGATCCGCGACGGCATCAACGCCTGGGTCGCCGACCAGAAGGCCAAGGGCCAGACGGACGAGCAGATCAAGGCCACCATCGCGCAGTACGACCAGTGGGACCGGTACGACTTCGACCACGACGGCAACTTCAACGAGCCCGACGGTTACATCGACCACTTCCAGATCGTGCACGCCGGTGAGGACCAGTCCGCCGGCGGCGGCGTCCAGGGCACCGACGCGCTCTGGGCCCACCGCAGCTACGCGTACGGCGCCCTCGCGGGCAAGTCCGGCCCCGACAACAACAAGCTCGGTGGCACCCAGGTCGGCACCAGCGGCCTCTGGGTCGGCGACTACACCATGCAGCCCGAGAACGGCGGCCTCGGTGTCTTCGCCCACGAGTACGGCCACGACCTCGGCCTGCCGGACCTGTACGACACCACCGGCAAGGACGACAACTCGGTCGGCTTCTGGTCGCTGATGTCCTCCGGTTCCTGGCTGGGCGACGGCAAGTCCGAGATCGGTGACAAGCCGGGCGACCTCGACGCCTGGAGCAAGCTGCAGCTCGGCTGGCTGAACTACGACAAGGCCAACGCCAACAAGCTGTCCTTCCACTGGACCGGTCCGGCGGAGTTCAACACCAAGCGCCCGCAGGCCGTGGTGGTTGACCTCCCGAAGAAGACCGTCACCACCGAGATCAACACCCCGTTCGCGGGTGCCAACGAGTGGTGGAGCGGCAGCGCGGACGACCTGAACGTCTCGCTGGTGCGTGATGTCGACCTGACCGGCAAGACCTCGGCGACCCTGTCCGCCAAGGCCTGGTACGACATCGAGCAGGACTACGACTACGGCTACGCCGAGGTCTCCACCGACGGCGGCGCCCACTGGACCGCCCTCGACGGCACCTTCAACGGCACGCCGCTGCAGAAGGACGGCGGCGACGCCCCGGCCCTCACCGGCAACTCGGGCGGCAAGTGGGGCGACCTGTCCTACTCGCTGAACGCCTACGCCGGCAAGGCCGTCAAGGTCCGCTTCCACTACACCACCGACGGCGGCCTGCACATGAAGGGCCTCGCGCTGGACAACATCGCGGTCACCGCCGACGGTTCCGCGCTGTTCAGCGACGACGCCGAGCAGGGCGACAACGGCTGGACCGCCACCGGTTTCTCGCGCATCACGGGCAAGTTCTCCAAGGACTACGCCCAGTACTACATCGTCGAGAACCGTCAGTACGTGTCCTACGACACCACGCTGAAGACCGGTCCGTACGTGTTCGGTTCCGCGGCCCGCCCGGACTGGGTGGACCACTACCAGAACCAGAACGGCATCCTGATCTGGCTGTGGGACACCTCGCAGTCCGACAACAACGTCACCGACCACCCGGGCTCCGGCCTGGTCCTGCCGGTCGACTCCCACCCGACCCCGATCAAGTGGGCCGACGGCACTGTGATGCGCTCGCGCATCCAGGGCTACGACTCCACCTTCGGGTTCGAGAAGACCGACGGTCTGCAGCTGCACCGCGCCGACGTGCTCACCAGCATCCCGAGCGCGCCCGGCGTCAGCACCTTCAACGACCACACCAAGAAGTACTGGGACGAGAAGACCCCGTACAGCAGTGTGAAGGTGCCGGACACCCGCACGGCGATCGACGTCCTGTGGAACAGCTCCAACAAGCTGGAGACCATCCTGATGGTCCGCCCGGCCTTCTGATCGGCACCCTCGGGTACTGACAGCTGAAACGGCGTCGGGGGGGGGGGGGGGCGGCGGGGGGGCGGGGGGCCGCGGGGTGGGCCCCCCGGGGGCCCGCCCGGCCGGGCGGGGCGGGGGGCGGACGGGCACGCCGCGCACCCCGAACAACCACAA